>NZ_JBNNJZ010000082.1:0-23456 GCF_050270335.1 Streptomyces sp. NPDC059900 | reverse complement strand
CAGTTCTACAGGGCGTTCTTTACAGGCCCATGTTCTTGGCGATGATCATCTTCATGACCTCGCTGGTGCCGCCGTAGATGCGGTTGACGCGGTTGTCCGCGTACAGGCGGGCGATGGGGTACTCGTTCATGAAGCCGTAGCCGCCGTGCAGCTGGAGGCACTTGTCGATGACGCGGTGGGCGACCTCGGTGTTGAACAGCTTCGCGGACGCGGCCTCGGCTGCGGTCAGCTCGCCCGCGTCCAGGGCCTCCAGGGCGCGGTCGGCGACGGCCTCGGCGGCGTCCACCTCGGCCTGGCAGGCGGCCAGCTCGAACTTGGTGTTCTGGAAGGAGGCGACCGTCTTGCCGAAGACCGTGCGGTCCTGGACGTACTCCTTGGCGAACCGGACGGCGGCCTTGGCCTGCGCGTACGCGCCGTAGGCGATGCCCCAGCGCTCGGAGGGGAGGTTGCTGCCGAGGTAGTAGAAGCCCTTGTTCTCCTCGCCGAGGAGGTCCTCGACGGGGACCTTGACGTCGACGAACGCGAGCTCGGCGGTGTCGGAGGTCTTCAGGCCGAGCTTGTCGAGCTTGCGGCCGATGGAGTAGCCCTCGGACTTGGTGTCGACGGCGAAGAGGGAGATGCCGTAACGGCGGTCCTCGGCGGTGGGCGCGGAGGTGCGGGCGCAGACGATCACGCGGTCGGCGTGCACGCCGCCGGTGATGAAGGTCTTGGAGCCGTTGAGGACGTAGTGCGTGCCGTCCTCGGAGAGCTTGGCCGTGCTCTTCATGCCCGCGAGGTCGGAGCCGGTGCCCGGCTCGGTCATCGCGAGGGCCCACATCTCCTCGGCGGAGACGAACTTCTCGAGGTAGCGCTTCTTCTGCTCGTCGGTGGCGAGCGCCTTGATGTAGGGCAGGGCGAGCAGGACGTGGACGCCGGAGCCGCCGAAGGTGACGCCCGCGCGGGCGGTCTCCTCGTACTGGATGGCCTCGAACTTGTGGGTGTCCAGGCCGGCGCCGCCGAACTCCTCGGGGACGTTGATGCCGAACAGGCCGAGCTCGGCCAGCTTGTAGTAGAACTCGCGCGGCACCTGGCCCGCCGCGAACCACTCCTCGTGGACCGGGACGACCTCGGCCTCGATGAAGGCGCGCAGGGTCTCCCGGAACGCCTCGTGGTCCTCATTGAAAACGGTACGGCGCACGGGGGGACTCCTTCGGTACGACACCAGGCTCGGGCGGGCAGCAAGCAGACACACGCAGACAGAACACGACTAAGCGCTTGCTCAGACAAACGTTACCCGCCGGTCACCGGGCCGTCCAGAGAGAAGCCCTGTCACTCCCGTCACGCCACGGCGGCCGCGAACGCCCCTCGGGCAAGGCCGTGCAACAGCTCCGCCATGGCCGTCCGGCTGGGCAGCACGTCGCGCCTGCTCAGGTGCGGCGTGGAGTTGAGCAGCCCGAAGACGGCGTGCACGCACACGCGCGCGGCGTTCTCGGCGAGGTCCGGGTAGACCTTGCGCACCACGTCGACCCAGATCTCCACGTACTGCCGCTGGAGCTGGCGGACCAGCTTGCGGTCGGTGTCCCGCAGCCGGTCGAGCTCGCGGTCGTGCAGGGTGATCAGGGAGCGGTCGTTCAGGGCGAAGTCGATGTGCCCCTCGATCAGGGCGTCGAGCACCTGCTCCGGCGACCCGTCCACGTCGGCCACGCACCGCTTGCCGCCGGTCAGGAGCTGCCCGCTGATGCCGACGAGCAACTCGGCGAGCATCGCGTCCTTGCCCGCGAAGTGGCGGTAGAGGCCGGGCCCGCTGATGCCGACGGCCGCCCCTATCTCGTCCACTCCGACTCCGTGGAACCCGCGCTCGGCGAAGAGCCGGGCGGCTTCCTTGAGGATTTGCTCGCGCCGGGTGGGGGCGTCGGTTCTGGTGGCCATGGAATCAATTCTAGACAGGGCGGTTAGCGCTCGTTAACCTGAAGGAAACGCGTTAACGCTCATTAACCGAGCAAGGGGGCTCGACTGATGGTGCAGGCACCGGTGCTGACGAGCGCGGCTGATCCCGCGTCCGAAGCATGGCGGACGAACGAGGCGGCGCACACCGCCCTCGTCGAAGACCTGCGGGCCAAGCTCGCGGCGGCCAGGCTCGGCGGCGGCGAGCGGGCCCGCGCCCGTCACGTCGCGCGCGGCAAGCTGCTGCCCCGCGACCGCGTGGACGGCGTGCTCGACCCCGGTTCGCCCTTCCTGGAGCTGGCACCGCTCGCGGCCGACGGGCTGTACGGCGGGGACGCACCGGCCGCCGGAGTCATCGCGGGGATCGGCCGGGTCTCCGGGCGCACCTGCGTGATCGTGGCCAATGACGCCACCGTCAAGGGCGGGACGTACTACCCCATGACGGTGAAGAAGCATCTGCGCGCCCAGGAGGTCGCGCTGGAGAACCGCCTCCCCTGCCTGTATCTGGTGGACTCGGGCGGCGCCTTCCTGCCCATGCAGGACGACGTCTTCCCGGACCGCGAGCACTTCGGGCGGATCTTCTACAACCAGGCGCGGATGTCCGGGGCGGGCATCCCGCAGATCGCGGCCGTGCTCGGCTCGTGCACGGCGGGCGGGGCGTATGTCCCCGCGATGAGCGACGAAGCGGTCATCGTCCGCGGTCAGGGCACGATCTTCCTCGGCGGCCCGCCCCTGGTGAAGGCGGCGACCGGCGAGGTCGTGACGGCCGAGGAGCTGGGCGGCGGCGAGGTGCACTCGCGGGTCTCCGGAGTGACGGACCACCTCGCGGAGGACGACGCGCACGCGCTGCGGATCGTGCGGACCATCGTCTCCACGCTCCCCGGGCGCGCCGAACTCCCCTGGACCGTCCAGCCGGTCGAGGAGCCGAAGGTCGATCCGCTGGGCCTCTATGGAGCGGTGCCGACGGACTCCCGCACCCCCTATGACGTCCGCGAGGTCATCGCGCGCGTGGTCGACGGCTCCCGCTTCGCCGAATTCAAGGCGGAGTACGGCACGACGCTGGTCACGGGCTTCGCCCACCTCCACGGCCACCCGGTCGGCATCATCGCGAACAACGGCATCCTGTTCTCCGAGTCCGCCCAGAAGGGCGCGCACTTCATCGAGCTGTGCGACCAGCGCGGCATCCCCCTGGTCTTCCTCCAGAACATCTCCGGCTTCATGGTCGGCCGGGACTATGAGGCGGGCGGCATCGCCAAGCACGGCGCCAAAATGGTCACGGCGGTGGCCTGCGCGCGCGTACCGAAGCTGACGGTCGTGATCGGCGGTTCGTACGGAGCGGGGAACTACTCCATGTGCGGCCGGGCCTACTCCCCCCGCTTCCTGTGGATGTGGCCGAACGCCAAGATCTCCGTGATGGGCGGCGAGCAGGCCGCGTCGGTCCTCGCGACCGTCAAGCGCGACCAGATCGAGGCGCGGGGCGAGGAGTGGTCGGACGCGGACGAGCAGGCCTTCAAGGACCCGGTCCGCGCCCAGTACGAAGCGCAGGGCAACGCCTATTACGCCACCGCGCGGCTGTGGGACGACGGCGTGATCGACCCCATGGAGACCCGGCAGGTCCTCGGCCTCGCCCTGACCGCCTGCGCCGAGGCCCCGCTGGGCGAGCCCGGCTTCGGCGTCTTCCGGATGTGAGGCGGACGTGACCGATGCCAGGAAGGCCATGGATTCCGGGAGTTCAAGCAGTTCCAGGAGAGGGACGATGTTCGACACGGTTCTGGTCGCCAACAGGGGCGAGATCGCGGTCCGCGTGATCCGGACGCTGCGGGCGCTCGGCGTGCGCTCGGTCGCCGTGTTCAGCGACGCGGACGCGGACGCCCGGCACGTACGGGAAGCGGACACGGCCGTGCGCCTGGGCCCCGCACCGGCCTCCGAGAGCTATCTCTCGGCCGAGCGGCTGCTCGAAGCGGCGGCCCGCAGCGGCGCGCAGGCGGTCCATCCGGGGTACGGCTTCCTCGCGGAGAACGCCGAGTTCGCGCAGGCCTGCACGGACGCGGGCCTCGTCTTCATCGGGCCGCCCGCTTCTGCGATCGACCTGATGGGCGACAAGATCCGCGCCAAGGAGACGGTGCAGGCGGCCGGGGTCCCCGTCGTCCCCGGCTCCTCGGGCAGCGGCCTGACCGACGCCCAACTGGCCGACGCCGCCCGCGAAATCGGCATGCCGGTGCTGCTCAAGCCCTCTGCGGGCGGCGGCGGCAAGGGCATGCGGCTCGTGCGGGACGCCGCCCTGCTCGCGGACGAGATCGCCGCCGCGCGTCGCGAGGCGCGCTCCTCCTTCGGCGACGACACGCTGCTCGTGGAGCGGTGGATCGACCGCCCCCGGCACATCGAGATCCAGGTCCTCGCGGACGGCCATGGGAACGTGATCCACCTCGGGGAGCGCGAGTGTTCGCTCCAGCGCCGCCACCAGAAGATCATCGAGGAGGCGCCCAGCGTCCTGCTCGACGAGGCCACGCGCGCGTCGATGGGCGAGGCGGCCGTCCAGGCGGCCCGCTCCTGCGGGTATGCGGGCGCGGGCACGGTGGAGTTCATCGTGCCGGGCAAGGACCCGTCCTCGTACTACTTCATGGAGATGAACACCCGGCTCCAGGTGGAACACCCGGTCACGGAGCTGATCACCGGCATCGACCTGGTGGAGTGGCAGCTGCGGGTCGCCGCCGGGGAGGAACTGCCGTACGGGCAGCAGGACATCACGCTCACCGGGCACGCGATCGAGGCCCGGATCTGCGCCGAGGACCCTTCGCGCGGCTTCCTGCCGTCCGGCGGCACGGTCCTCGCCCTGCGCGAGCCGCAGGGCGACGGCGTGCGCACCGACTCCGGGCTGAGCGAGGGCACGGAGATCGGCAGTCTGTACGACCCGATGCTGTCGAAGGTCATCGCGTACGGCCCCGACCGCCCCACCGCCCTGCGCAAGCTGCGCGCCGCCCTGGCGGAGACGGTCACCCTGGGAGTGCCGACCAACGCGGGCTTCCTGCGCCGGCTCCTCGCCCATCCGGCGGTGGCCGCAGGCGAGTTGGACACGGGCCTGGTGGAGCGCGAGGCAGAGGGCCTGGTCCCCGAAGGAGTACCCGCCGAGGTGTACGAAGCCGCGGCGGCCGTCCGCGCCGCCGCCCTGGAGCCCGCCGGCGAGGGCTGGCGCGACCCGTTCTCGGTCCCGCACGGCTGGCGCATGGGCGGCACCCCCGCCCCGCTGACGCACCACCTGAGGGTGCCGGGGCACGAGCCCGTCGCGCACATCGCGGGCGAGGGCCCGCGCACGGTGGAGCCCGGCCGCGTCACGGTCCACGTGGACGGCCTCACCCACACCTTCCACCGCGCCGCCGACTGGCTGGGCAGGGACGGCGACGCCTGGCACGTCCAGGACCACGACCCCGTGGAGGCCGGCCTCACGGGCGCCGCCCACGCCGGGGCCGACGCCCTGACCGCCCCCATGCCCGGCACCGTCACGGTCGTCAAGGTGTCCACCGGCGATCACGTGGCGCAGGGGCAGAGCCTCCTCGTGGTGGAGGCCATGAAGATGGAGCACGTCATCTCCGCCCCGCACGCGGGCACCGTCAGCGAACTCGACGTCACACCGGGCGCGACCGTCGCCATGGACCAGGTCCTGGCCGTGGTGATCCCGGACGAGGCGGAGGGAGACGCGGAGGGAGACAAGGAATGACCACCGACACCCGGCCCCGCGCACTGCCCATGGTCGTCCCCACCCAGGACCTCCCGCCCCGCGTCCGTATCTACGAGGTGGGCGCACGGGACGGCCTGCAGAACGAGAAAGCGGTCGTCCCCACGGAGATCAAGGCGGAGTTCATCCGCCGCCTCGCCGCCGCGGGCCTCACGACCGTCGAGGCGACCAGCTTCGTGCACCCCAAGTGGGTGCCCCAACTGGCCGACTCCGAGCAGCTGTTCCCGCTCGTCCAGGACCTGGAGCGGGACAAGAAGGCCCAGCTCCCCGTCCTGGTCCCGAACGACCGCGGCCTCGACCGCGCCCTGGCGCTCGGCGCCCGCAGCATCGCGGTCTTCGTCAGCGCCACGGAGTCCTTCGCCAAGGCCAACCTCAACCGCACGATGGCCGAGGCCCTGGCGATGTCGGAGCCGGTCGTGGCCCGCGCACGCGAGCAGAAGGCGCATGTGCGGGGCTATCTCTCGATGTGCTTCGGCGACCCGTGGGAGGGCGCGGTGCCCGTCACGCAGGTGGTCCGCACGGCGAAGGCCCTGATGGACATGGGCTGCGACGAGCTGAGCCTCGGCGACACCATCGGCGTGGCCACACCGGGCCATGTCCTGTCCCTCCTGGCCGAGTTGAACGAGGAGGGCGTGCCGACGGACCGCATCGGCGTGCACTTCCACGACACGTACGGCCAGGCGCTCGCCAACACCCTCGCCGCCCTCCAGCACGGCGTGCGCACGGTCGACGCGTCGGCGGGCGGCCTCGGCGGCTGTCCGTACGCGAAGAGCGCCACCGGCAACCTCGCCACCGAAGACCTCGTATGGATGCTCGACGGCCTCGGCATCGAGACCGGCGTCGATCTCGGCCGTCTCAGCGCCACCAGCGCGTGGATGGCCGAACAACTGGGCCGACCCAGCCCGTCCCGCACCGTCCGTGCCCTGACGGGCACCTCCCACCAGGAGCAGTGAAGAACGATGGACCACCGTCTGTCCCCCGAGCACGAGGAACTCCGCCGCACGGTCGAGGAGTTCGCGCACGAAGTCGTCGCCCCGAAGATCGGCGACCTCTACGAGCGCCACGAGTTCCCGTACGAGATCGTCCGCGAGATGGGCCGCATGGGCCTGTTCGGCCTGCCCTTCCCCGAGGAGTACGGCGGCATGGGCGGTGACTATCTCGCCCTCGGTATCGCGCTCGAAGAGCTGGCGCGGGTCGACTCCTCCGTGGCGATCACCCTGGAGGCGGGCGTCTCGCTGGGCGCCATGCCGATCCACCTCTTCGGTACGGACGAGCAGAAGCAGGAGTGGCTGCCCCGGCTGTGTTCCGGGGAACTGCTCGGCGCCTTCGGCCTGACCGAGCCGGACGGCGGCTCGGACGCGGGCGGCACCCGCACGACCGCGGTGCGGGACGGCGACGAGTGGGTGATCAACGGCTCCAAGTGCTTCATCACCAACTCCGGCACGGACATCACGGGCCTGGTGACGGTCACCGCGGTCACCGGCCGCAAGGCCGACGGCCGTCCGCTGATCTCCTCGATCATCGTGCCGTCCGGGACGCCCGGGTTCACGGTCGCCGCCCCGTACTCGAAGGTCGGCTGGAACGCCTCGGACACCCGCGAGCTCTCCTTCTCGGACGTCCGGGTCCCGGCCGCGAACCTCCTCGGCGAAGAGGGCCGGGGATATGCCCAGTTCCTCCGGATTCTCGACGAGGGCCGGGTCGCCATCTCCGCGCTCGCGACCGGCCTCGCGCAGGGCTGCGTCGACGAGTCCGTGAAGTACGCCAAGGAGCGGCACGCCTTCGGCAAGCCGATCGGGGCGAACCAGGCGATCCAGTTCAAGATCGCCGACATGGAGATGCGGGCGCACATGGCACGGGTCGGCTGGCGGGACGCGGCCTCGCGCCTCGTCGGCGGGGAGCCCTTCAAGAAGGAGGCGGCGATCGCGAAGCTCTACTCCTCCACGGTCGCCGTCGACAACGCCCGCGAGGCCACACAGATCCACGGCGGGTACGGCTTCATGAACGAGTATCCGGTGGCCCGGATGTGGCGGGACTCCAAGATCCTGGAGATCGGCGAGGGCACCAGCGAGGTGCAGCGCATGCTGATCGCCAGGGAGCTGGGCTTCGCGGGGTAACGGGGCTCACCGGGACGGCCCGGGCAACCGCCGGATAACCGCTCCCGCGTCGGGAAGGCGACCGCGAACGGCCACTGGACTTCCGCTTAGGTTAGGTTAGCCTAAGCGCTGATTCCGGCCAGTGGCCGCTCGCCACCGTCCTCACGAAAGCAGAGACCTCATGCCGAACGCCCGCTTCCCCCAGCCCTCCCGCCGCGGCATCCTCGCCGCCGGCGGCGCCCTCGGCCTCACCGCCCTGCTGGCAGCCTGCGGCGACGAGAAGAAGGACGGCTCGGGCGCGGCGGACTCCGGTGACTCCGGCCCCTGGAGCTTCAAGGACGACCGGGGCACGACCGCCAAGAGCAAGGGCACCCCGAAGAACATCGTCGCCTTCACCGGCGTCGCCGCCGCCCTCTTCGACTACGGAGTCGAGGTCAAGGGCGTCTTCGGCCCGACGAAGACCAAGGACGGCAAGGCGGACGTCCAGGCCGGCGACATGGACATCAGCAAGCTGACGATCATCGGCAACGAATGGGGTCAGTTCAACATCGAGAAGTACGCGGGCCTCGCCCCCGACCTCCTCGTCTCCACGATGTTCGACGACGCCGGCACTCTCTGGTACGTCCCCGAGGAGAGCAAGGACAAGATCCTCAAGCTCGCCCCGAGCGCCGGCATCAGCGTCTACGACCGCCAGATGACCCAGCCCCTCCAGCGCCTGCTCTCGCTGGCCGAGTCGCTCGGCGCGGACGTGAAGGCCGAGAAGGTCGTCAAGGCGAAGAAGCGCTTCGAGGCCGCCGCCGAGCGCCTGCGCAAGGTCGCCAAGGCGAACAAGGACATCAAGGTCATGGTCGGCTCGGCCAGCCAGGACATCTTCTATGTCTCCGGCACGAACCTCTCCGCCGACCTGGAGTACTTCAAGTCCCTGGGCGTGAACTTCGTCGAGCCGTCCGAGGCCGCCAAGAAGGAGAGCGGCGGCTGGTTCGAGAACCTGAGCTGGGAGAACGTCAACAAGCACGGCGCGGACGTCATCATGATGGACAACCGCACCTCGGCCCTCCAGCCCGCCGCCCTGGACAAGTCCAAGCCGACCTGGGCGAAGCTGCCCGCGGTCAAGGCCGGCCAGGTCATCCCCCGCGTCACCGAGCCCATCTACTCGTACGACAAGTGCGCCCCGATCCTCGAGGACCTCGCCGACGCCATCGAGAAGGCCAAGAAGGTCAGCTGACCCTTCGCCCGAGGCCCGCACGCCACGGCCCTACAGCACAGCCCAATGGCACAGCCCTCTCCGCATTCCGGAGAGGGCTGTTCCGTTTTTCTGCCTCTTGGTGACCAAGGGGACCCCCTGGGTTTAAGACAGAGGAAGTTAGGTTAGGCTTGCCTCACTTCCCCCAAGTCCCCTCACCCCGAGGAAGTTCATGCGCTCGCACCTGCTCAACGACACCACCGCGGAGCGTTACCGCAGCTCCGTGACCGAAGGAGTCGAGCGGGTGGCGGCCAGAATCGCCACCACCTCACGCCCTTTCACCGGCGTCTCCGTCGACGAACTCGCGCCCCGCATCGAGGCCGTCGACCTGGACGAGCCCCTGCACGACACCATCGCCGCCCTGGACGAGCTCGACGAGCTCTACCTGCGCGACGCCGTGTACTTCCACCACCCGCGCTATCTCGCGCACCTCAACTGCCCGGTCGTCATTCCGGCCGTGCTCGGCGAGGCGGTGCTCTCCGCCGTCAACTCTTCCCTCGACACCTGGGATCAATCAGCGGGCGGCACACTGATCGAGCGCCGTCTCATCGACTGGACCACCGAACGCATCGGGCTCGGCCCGGCCGCCGACGGCGTGTTCACCAGCGGCGGCTCGCAGTCCAACCTCCAGGCCATGCTGCTCGCCCGCGAGGAGGCGGCCAAGGCCGGAAAGTCCGCCTCCGAACTGCGCATCTTCGCCTCCGAGGTCGGCCACTTCAGCATCCAGAAGGCCGCGACGCTGCTCGGCCTCGGCGAGGACGCCGTGATCGTCATCCCCACCGATCACGACAAGCGCATGCAGACCGTGGCACTCGCCCGCGAACTGGAGCGCTGCCGCGACAACGACCTCACCCCCATGGCGGTCGTCGCCACGGCGGGCACCACCGACTTCGGCTCCATAGACCCGCTCCCCGAGATCGCCGGGCTCTGCGAGCAGTACGGCACCTGGATGCACGTCGACGCGGCCTACGGCTGCGGGCTCCTCGCCTCGCTGAAGAACCGCCACCTCCTCGACGGCATCGACCGCGCCGACTCGGTGACCGTGGACTACCACAAGTCCTTCTTCCAGCCGGTGAGCTCCTCCGCCGTGCTGGTCCGCGACCGGACGACGCTGAGCCACGCGACGTACCACGCGGAGTACCTCAACCCGCGCCGCATGGTGCAGGAGCGCATCCCCAACCAGGTCGACAAGTCCCTGCAGACGACGCGGCGCTTCGACGCCCTCAAGCTGTGGATGACGCTGCGCGTGATGGGCGCCGACGCCATCGGCGAGCTCTTCGACTCCGTCTGCGACATGGCGGACGAGGGCTGGCGACTGCTGGCCGCCGACCCGCGCTACGACGTCGTCGTGGAGCCCCAGCTCTCCACCCTCGTCTTCCGCTACATCCCCGAGTCGATCTGCGACCCGACCGCGATCGACCGCGCCAACCTCTACGCCCGCAAGGCGCTTTTCGCCTCCGGTGACGCCGTCGTCGCGGGCACCAAGGTCGGCGAACGCCAGTACCTCAAGTTCACCCTGCTCAACCCCGAGACCACGGTCGCCGACATCACGGCCGTCCTCGATCTGATCGCCGGCCACGCCGAGCAGTACCTGGGAGAGACCCTTGACCGCGCTTCCTGACCACCGAGAACCACTGGAATCGGTGGACCCGGTGGAACCTCTGGACTTCATCGGTATCGGCCTTGGCCCCTTCAACCTCGGCCTCGCCTGTCTGACCGAGCCCATAGCCGAACTGAACGGCCTCTTCCTGGAGTCCAAGCCGGACTTCGAGTGGCACTCGGGCATGTTCCTGGAGGGCGCTCACCTCCAGACCCCGTTCATGTCGGACCTCGTCACCCTCGCGGACCCGACCTCGCCCTACTCCTTCCTCAACTACCTGAAGGAAGCCGGGCGCCTCTACTCGTTCTACATACGCGAGAACTTCTACCCCCTGCGCACCGAGTACAACGACTACTGCCGCTGGGCCGCCGCGAAGCTCTCCTCGGTCCGCTTCAGCACGACGGTGACCGAGGTGACGTACGCCGACGACCTGTACGTCGTGCACACCTCCGCCGGCGACACCCTGCGCGCCCGCCATCTCGTCCTGGGGACCGGCACCCCGCCGCACATCCCCGAGTCGTGCGCGGACCTCGGCGGGGACTTCATCCACAACAGCCGCTATCTCCAGAGCAAGGCGGAGCTCCAGCGCAAGGAGTCGATCACGCTCGTCGGCAGCGGCCAGTCCGCCGCCGAGATCTACCAGGACCTCCTGAGCGAGATCGACGTCCACGGCTACAAGCTCAACTGGGTGACGCGCTCGCCGCGCTTCTTCCCCCTGGAGTACACCAAGCTGACGCTTGAGATGACCTCTCCGGAGTACGTCGACTACTTCCACGCGCTGCCGGAAGCGACCCGCTACCGCCTCCAGGACCAGCAGAAGACGCTCTTCAAGGGCATCGACGGCGACCTGATCAACGACATCTTCGACCTGCTCTACCAGAAGAACCTCGGCGGTCCGGTGCCGACGCGGCTGCTCACCAACTCCTCGTTGCAGAGCGCCCGGTACGAGAACGGCACCTACACCCTGGGCCTGCGCCAGGACGAGCAGGGCAAGGACTTCGATCTCGAGTCCGAGGGCCTGATCCTGGCCACCGGCTACCAGTACACGACGCCCGACTTCCTTGAGCCGGTGCGCGAGCGCATCAACTGGGACGGCCGCGGCCGCTTCGAGGTCGCCCGCAACTACTCGATCGACACCACGGGACGCGGCATCTTCCTGCAGAACGGTGCCGTGCACGCCCACTCCCTGACCAGCCCGGACCTGGGCATGGGCCCCTACCGCAACGCGTACATCATCGGTGAACTGCTCGGCGCGGAGTACTACCCCGTCGAGAAGTCCATCGCGTTCCAGGAGTTCTCCGTATGACCGACACCCCGGACCTCACCCTGCGCCCCCTCGATCCGCTGAAGGACGCGGAACTCCTGCACGGCTGGGTGACCCACCCCAAGGCCTCGTTCTGGATGATGCAGGAGGCGACGCTCCCGGACGTCGAGCGCGAGTACATGGCGATCGCCGCCCACGAGCACCACGACGCGTTCATCGGCCTGTACCAGGGCGTGCCCGCCTTCCTCATGGAGCGGTACGACCCCCGGTACGTCGAACTGGTCGGCCTCTACGAACCCGAGCCCGGCGATGTCGGCATGCACTTCCTGACCGCGCCGTCCGACGTCCGCATACCCGGCTTCACCCGGGACGTGATCACCAAGGTCATGGCGACGCTCTTCGCCGACCCGGCGACCGCGCGCGTGGTCGTCGAACCCGACATCGACAACACGGCGGTGCACGCCCTCAACGAAGCCGTCGGGTTCCGCGCCTCCCAAGTCATCCAGAAGCCGGAGAAAAGAGCTCTGCTGAGCTTCTGCACCCGCGAACAGTTCGAAACAGCAGTACGCGAAAGGGAATCGGCGATATGACCCTGTCCGACGCAACGGCGCACCTCTCCCCCGAGCGCTGGGAGCAGGCCAACCGCCTCCTCATCCGCAAAGCCGTCGCCGAGTTCTCCCACGAACGGCTGCTCACCCCGGAGCCGCTCGGCGAGGACAAATACGTCATCCGCAGCGACGACGCCCTCACGCGCTACCGCTTCACCGCCAAGCGCCTGCGTCTCGACCACTGGCAGGTCGACGCCGACTCGATATCCCGGCACCGCGACGGCACCGAACTCCCCCTGAACGCGCTCGACTTCTTCATCGAGCTGCGCACGGCGCTCGGCCTGAGCGACGAGATCCTGCCGGTCTACCTGGAGGAGATCTCCTCCACCCTCTCCGGCACCTGCTACAAACTGACCAAGCCCGCGATCCCGGCCGCCGAGCTCTCCCGCTCCGGCTTCCAGGAGATCGAGACCGGCATGACCGAGGGCCACCCCTGCTTCGTCGCCAACAACGGCCGGCTCGGCTTCGGGGTGCACGAGTACCTCTCGTACGCTCCCGAGACCGCGAGCCCCGTACGCCTGGTGTGGCTGGCCGCAAGCAAGGAGCGGGCCGCGTTCACCGCGGGCGCGGGCATCGACTACGAATCGTTCCTGCGGGCCGAGCTCGGCCAGGAGACCCTGGACCGCTTCGACCGCAAACTCCGTGACCAGGGCCTGGACCCCGAGGACTACCTCCTGATCCCGGCCCACCCCTGGCAGTGGTGGAACAAGCTCTCCGTGACCTTCGCGGCGGAGGTCGCCCAGCGGCACCTGGTCTGCCTGGGCGAGGGCGACGACGAGTACCTGGCCCAGCAGTCGATCCGTACCTTCTTCAACAAGAGCGAGCCGGCCAAGCACTACGTCAAAACGGCCCTCTCGGTCATCAACATGGGCTTCATGCGCGGGCTCTCCGCCGCGTACATGGAGGCGACCCCGGCGATCAACGACTGGCTCGCGAACCTCATCGACACCGACGAGACCCTGAAGCAGACCGGCCTCACGATCATCCGCGAGCGCGCGGCCGTCGGCTACCGCCACCTGGAGTACGAGGCCGCGACCGACCACTACTCCCCGTACCGCAAAATGCTCGCGGCCCTGTGGCGCGAGAGCCCCGTACCGTCCCTCGGGGAGGGCGAGCAGCTGGCCACCATGGCCTCGCTGCTGCACACGGACCTGGAGGGCGCGTCCTTCGCGGGCGCCCTCATCGAGCGCTCGGGCCTCACCCCCGCCGAGTGGCTGCGCGGCTATCTGCACGCCTACCTGACGCCGCTCCTTCACAGCTTCTACATGTACGACCTCGTCTACATGCCGCACGGCGAGAACGTCATCCTGGTCCTCAAGGACGGCGTCGTACAGCGGGCGATCTTCAAGGACATCGCCGAGGAGATCGCGGTCATGGACCCGGACGCGGTCCTGCCGCCCGCGGTCGAGCGGCTGCGGGTCGAGGTCCCCGACGACCAGAAGCTCCTGTCGATCTTCACGGACGTCTTCGACTGCTTCTTCCGCTTCCTGTCCGCGAACCTCGTCACCGAGGGCCTGGTGGACGAGGAGACGTTCTGGAACGCCGTCGCCGAGTGCGTGACGACCTACCAGGAGGCCACGCCCCAGCTGGCCGACAAGTTCAAGCAGTACGACATGTTCGCCCCGGAGTTCGCCCGGTCCTGCCTGAACCGGCTCCAGCTGCGGGACAACGAACAGATGGTGGACCTCGCCGATCCGGCGGGCGCGCTGCAACTGGTCGGGACGCTGAGGAACCCGATCGCGTAGGCACACCCCCATTAGCCGAGCGGGGCTCCCGGGACGGTCCCCGGGAGCCCCGCTCTCGTGCTCAGGCGTGCGCTACTTCGACGGCCAGGGCACCTCGGGCGACTTGTAGTACCCGATGCCCAGGGCGTCCCAGCGCGGCCCCTGTTCGGCGAGCCGCTGCTTGTACGTGTTCCAGTCGTGCGTCGAGGCGGGCGACCAGCCGAGCTCGGCGATGCCGGGAAGGCGCGGGAACGCCATGTACTCGATGTGCGCGGAGGTCGAGAGCGTCTCCGACCACAGCTCCGCCTCGACACCCTGGATCGAGTCCGCGGGCGCGCCCGCGAGGTACGTCCCCGGATTCCAGTCGTAGCTGCGCTGCACCGAGACGTAGCCCGCCCAGGACAGGCCGAGCGGGGTGTCCTTGTCGTACTTCATGTCGAGGTACGAGCGGTCGGCGGGCGAGAGGACCAGCTTGGTGCCCTTCTTCGCCGCGTTCACCACCTGCTCGCGCTCGGCGGCGCCGGTGGCGTCGTAGCCCCAGTACTGCGCGAGGGCGCCCTTGGCGGGCGTGGCGCCGGTCAGCTGGTGCCAGCCGACCACGGTCTTGCCGTACTTGGCGACCACGGGCTGGACCTTGTTCATGAAGGTCACATAGTCCTCGTGGCTGGTGGAGTGCGCCTCGTCACCGCCGATGTGGATGTACTTGCCGGGTGTCAGGGCGGCGATCTCGCGGATGACGTCGTCCACGAAGTCGTACGTGACGCCCTTGTTCACGCACAGCGAGCTGAAGCCGACCTCGGTGCCGGTGTAGAGCGGCGGCGCGACGCCGTCGCAGTTCAGCTCGGCGTACGAGGCCAGTGCGGCATTCGTGTGACCCGGCATGTCGATCTCGGGGATCACTTCGAGCTGCCGCGATGCCGCGTACTTGACGATGTCCTTGTACTGGGCCTTCGTGTAGTAGCCGCCCTGGCCGCCGCCGACCTGCGTGGAGCCGCCGTACGTGGCGAGCCTGGGCCAGGAGTCGATGGCGATGCGCCAGCCCTGGTCGTCGCTCAGGTGCAGGTGCAGCTTGTTGACCTTGTAGAGCGACATCTGGTCGATGTAACGCTTGACCTTGTCGACCGAGAAGAAGTGCCGCGACACGTCGAGCATCGCGCCGCGGTGTTCGTAGCGGGGCGAGTCCTCGATGGTGCCGCCCGCGACCAGCCAGGGACCCTTCTGCTTCGTCTTCTTCTCGGCGGCGGCGGGCAGTTGCTGGCGCAGCGTCTGGACGCCGTAGAAGAGCCCCGCGGCCTTGCGGGCCGTGATGGTGACGGAACCGCGCTTCGACTCCAGGCGGTAGCCCTCCTCGCCCAGGGACTTGTCCTTGGAGTCGAGGCGCAGCCGGATGCCGTCGCGGCCCCCGTCGTCGGTGACCTTCAGGGAGTATCCGGTGGAGGGGCGCAGGACGTCTGCCAGATAGCTGCCGATGCGGTGCGCGTCGCGCGAGTCGTCGACCCGGATGCGGGTCTTGGAGCTGATCTCGTACGGGGAGCCGCCGGGGTCGGCGGACGCCGGGGCCGGAATGACCTGGCCGAGCGGGGTCGGGGTGGTGGCCGTGGCTGCCTCCTTCGCGCCGCTGCCGCCGCCGGGCACAGCGGCCACGGACGAGAATCCGGCCGCGGCGACGAGCAGCAGCGAGCCGAACAGACGGGTCGATCTGTGGTGCTGTCTCACGAGCGGGTCCCTTCGACGGGCCGTCACTGTGGTGCAACGCAATCGAACGGTCACCATGCGTACCCTGCACCCCGTGGCGGGTCAAGGGTGTAGACCACTTCGGCCGCCCTCCGATGGAAGAATCGTCGCATGGCGGAAATCATCCAGCGCGACGGGACCTGGACCTTCGACGGAGAGACGCTGCGCCTTGTGCCGGGACGCGACAAGAACGTGTCTCTGCTGCGCAAGTCGCTGGGAGAACTGGCCGTGCCGCTGGCCGCACTGGCGGGCATCGCCTTCGAACAGGGCAAGAAGACGGGGCGGCTGAGGCTGCGTCTGCGGGACGGCGCGGACCCCTTGCTGCAGGCTGCCGGCGGCAAGCTGGGGGAAGCGGAGGACCCGTACCAGCTGTCGGTGGAGTCGGACCGCTACGGGGTCGCGGAGTACGTCGTGGACGAGGTCCGCAACGCGCTCCTCATCGAGCAGGTGCCGCCCGCGTCCTGCGACAGCTATCTCCTCCCCGGGCCTTCGGTGCCGCTCTCGGTGTCGGCGGGGGACGGCACGGCGAGCTTCGACGGCGAGCACATCCGCCTGGAGTGGAACTGGAAGACGGAGGAGGCGAAGTCGGCGTCCGGCACGCGCATGCTGGCCCTCGCCGATGTCGCGGCGGTGGAGTGGCAGCCCGCGGTGGGCCTGGAGAACGGCTACCTCCGCTTCACCGTGCGGCACTCCCCCACCAAGGCCCCGCCGAAGTACGACCCGAACTCCGTCGAGCTGTGGGGCTTCAAGAAGGACCCGCTGATGGCGCTGGTCGCGGCGGCCGTGCAGGTCCGCCTTCCGCATCCGGCGGGCGCGCCGGGCCCCGCGGAGTCCGCCGAGGCCCCGGCCGCCCTGGCCGCGGCTGGCGCTCCCGCGCCGGCGCCCGCCGAGGACGATCACGACGCGCTGCTGCGCCGGCTGCGTGAGCTGGGCGAACTGCACAAGGCCGGGATACTCACCGACGAGGAGTTCTCCCTCGCCAAGCAGGCGATCCTGAAGCGCATGTAGGGGCACTCCTGGAGCACACGGAGGGCGATTCGAGGCCCGTGTAAGCCGCCGGGGCTTATTTTCGCCGCGACCCTGCCCGATTCCGGGCAGGATTGTTGCACCCGGGCGGCTATTCCCTCAGGATCAACGAATGCACGACGACCTGGTGGACCACCTGACCCGCAGCACCCCGCTCCAGCGGGGCGAAGCGCTGCGGGTCATCCAGGACGTGCTCGCCTACTTCGACGAGACGACCGAAGAGTTCGTCCGTCGCCGCCACCGCGAGCTGCAGGGTCAGGGCCTGCTGAACGCGGCGATCTTCGAACAGATCTCGGCGGACCTCGAATACCGCGCGGTCGCGCCGCCCGGGCTCACGCTCCGGCAGTTGCGCCGCATCATCTACGGCTAGGAAACCCTCTATGTGTGGAATCGTCGGTTATATCGGCAAGCGTGACGTGGCCCCCCTCCTCCTCGAAGGTCTCCAGCGCCTGGAGTACCGCGGCTACGACTCCGCGGGCGTCGTCATCACCAGCCCCAAGGCGTCGGGCCTGAAGATGGTCAAGGCCAAGGGCCGCGTCCGCGACCTGGAGGCCAAGGTGCCCGCCCGCTTCAAGGGCACCACCGGCATCGCCCACACCCGCTGGGCCACCCACGGCGCCCCCTCCGACGAGAACGCCCACCCGCACATGTCCGGCGACGACAAGGTCGCCGTCGTCCACAACGGCATCATCGACAACGCCTCCGAGCTGCGCGCCAAGCTCTCCGCCGACGGCGTCGAGTTCCTCTCCGAGACCGACACCGAGGTCCTGACCCACCTCATCGCCCGCTCGCAGGCGGACAAGCTGGAGGAGAAGGTCCGCGAGGCCCTGCGCCACGTCGAGGGCACGTACGGCATCGCCGTCCTGCACGCCGACTTCAACGACCGCATCGTCGTCGCCCGCAACGGCTCCCCCGTCGTCCTCGGCATCGGCGAGAAGGAGATGTTCGTCGCCTCGGACGTCGCCGCGCTCGTCTCGCACACCCGCCAGGTCGTCACCCTCGACGACGGCGAGATGGCCACCATCAAGGCCGACGACTACCGCACGTACACCACCGAGGGCTCCCGCACGACCGCCTCGCCGACCACCGTGGAGTGGGAGGCGGAGTCGTACGACATGGGCGGCCACGACACGTACATGCACAAGGAGATCTTCGAGCAGCCCGACGCGGTGGACCGGGTCCTTCGCGGCCGCATCGACGACCGCTTCTCCACCGTGCACCTCGGCGGCCTGAACCTCGACGCGCACGACGCCCGCAAGGTGCGCCGCGTCAAGATCCTGGGCTGCGGCACCTCGTACCACGCGGGCATGATCGGCGCCCAGATGATCGAGGAGCTGGCCCGCATCCCCGCCGACGCGGAGCCCGCGTCCGAGTTCCGCTACCGCAACCCGGTCGTGGACCCCGACACCCTCTACATCGCGGTCTCCCAGTCCGGCGAGACCTACGACGTGCTCGCCGCCGTCCAGGAGCTCAAGCGCAAGGGCGCCCGCGTCCTCGGCGTCGTGAACGTCGTCGGCTCGGCGATCGCCCGTGAGGCGGACGCGGGCGTGTACGTCCACGCGGGCCCCGAGGTCTGCGTCGTCTCGACCAAGTGCTTCACCAACACCACCGTGGCCTTCGGCCTGCTCGCCCTGCACCTGGGCCGCATCCGTGACCTGTCGGTCTCCGACGGCAAGCGGATCATCGAGGGCCTGCGCAAGCTGCCCGGCCAGATCTCGGAGATCCTCAAGCAGGAGGACGAGATCAAGAAGATCGCCAAGCAGTACGCGGACGCCCGTTCGATGCTCTTCATCGGGCGCGTACGCGGCTACCCCGTCGCCCGCGAGGCCTCCCTCAAGCTCAAGGAGGTCTCGTACATCCACGCCGAGGCCTACCCCGCCTCCGAGCTCAAGCACGGCCCGCTCGCCCTCATCGAGCCGGCGCTCCCCACGGTCGCGATCGTCCCCGACGACGACCTCCTGGAGAAGAACCGCGCCGCCCTGGAGGAGATCAAGGCCCGCAGCGGCAAGATCCTCGCGGTCGCGCACCAGGAGCAGGAGAAGGCCGACCAGACCATCCTCGTCCCGAAGAACGAGAACGAGCTCGACCCGATCCTGATGGGCATCCCGCTGCAACTGCTCGCCTACCACACGGCCTTGGCCCTGGGCCGGGACATCGACAAGCCCCGCAACCTCGCCAAGTCCGTCACGGTGGAGTAGTCACCGCAGCCCGGACATGAACGACCCCTCGTGCGTGCCACCAAACGCGCGAGGGGTCGTTCTTCAAGGGGCGGGGGCGCCCATTCCCCCGACCCGCGCCTGCCTCAGCCGGTGGCCGTCACTCCACGGTCGGCAGGTTGTCGTGTCACTAGTACGTACCCTTCACAAGGGCACAACCCACCTGTACGCACGAGTAGATTTATCTACACGGCAAGGAAGTTGACGCCACGCCACACTCGCCCCACCTGGGACAAAGGGACGTTACGGAATGACCACCACGGGCCGTTGCGCACGGCGCGCGAGCCGGCCCGCGACCGAGCCGAAGATGCGCCCCACGATCCCGTGCGTCGATCCGACGACGATGGCGTCCGCGGAGTACTCGCGGCCGACCTCTTCGAGTTCGTGGCAGATGTCGCCGCCGCGCTCGACGAGGATCCACGGCACCTCGGCCAGATAGTCCGCACAGGCCAGCTCGAGGCCGAGCACTTCCGTGCGGTGGTCCGGCACGTCGACGAAGACCGGCGGCTCGCAGCCCGCCCACACCGTGGTGGGGAGTCTGTTGGCGACATGCACGATGATCAGCCCGGACCCGGAGCGATGGGCCATCCCGATCGCGTACGAGAGAGCGCGCTCACTGGAGGTCGAGCCGTCGAAACCGACGACGACCCCGTGCCGGAAGGCCGGATCGCAGGAGTGACGTGGTTCTTCCGCCGCCCGGGGGGTCGCCGTGGGATCGGCGACCTGCCGCTTGCGGTCCGCTGGAGGTTCGGAGAATTCGTGACCGGCCATGGGTGTCTCGGCGAAGGAGTCCTCTGTGGGAGGGTCGGCTCTGTTCGGGTCGTACGGCTCCGTGGGGAGCGGGTCGGACAGATCAGACAGGAGCGGGCAGGGACGAGGAGGAGCGGCGACGACCACCGGAGCTGTGTCCGGGAATCATCTTCCCAACCCCATACCCCCAAGGGTACGGCGACACTCCTCTCCTGCCCAGAGCTTGCTGTCGGCCCTGCGGGAGCCTCACGGCGTTCACCGGAGCATGCATGAGCGGCGCCCGTATGGCAATGGTTGCTGCCTCCTACAGGTGGTTTGGGCACCCACCCGCGTGGCCTGCCCCCGCCCACCGGGTCCACGCCAGTGACCGGCCGGGCGACCACGCGTTGAACTCCGGTACGCCACCGCCACAGGGAGCCCGCCGTGCCTGGACCGCCGTCCGTCTCCTCACACGTCACGCCCTCCTCGCGCGCCACGGTGCAGAGCCGCCGCCGCACGCCGCAGGGGGCGCACGAGCGTCCGCGCGGCGCTGTCCCGGCGCCCCGCGCCGAGGGGCCGCCTCCCGCGCCCGCGCAGGACCCGGTGAGCGATGTCGTGCGCTGGGCCGCCTTCAGCTGTGTCCTGGTCCCCGTCGTCCTGGTGGGCTACGGGACGTCGCTGGCCGGGGCCGCGGGCTCGGCCCTGGGTCTCGTGGCCGTGACGGGCGTCTGCCGGCTGCTCCTGCGGCAGTCGGAGCGGGGGACGGCGCGGCTGGTCGAGGAGCAGGGCGCGAAGCCGGACGACGACCGTCGCGGACGGCACGGCCGGACGGGCGCGGGGGCGCACAGGGGCGGTCGGCATGCTGGTGGGTCTGCGCCGGGGGACTGACCGATTCGCGCGTACTCCCCCGTTACTTTTCAGCCAACTTCCTATGGCCATGCATTCCTTGGCCGAAGGGGTACCCAACCCCGGTCCCACCAGGGCTGAAAGGCATGTGGAGGCCGCCTGAACCCTACGGGGACCGGCCACGGAGCTGAGGCGCACTTCCCAGCAACGCCCGTGAGTGCAACGCTTCGTGATCGACTGCTTCACGCCAAGTTGCCATGTCGACATAGTGCCGGGTCCTTAACTGGTCACCCCGGCAGCACGGGACGCAGTAGATTCGATCATGACTGTATTACGGCGGGGGACTGGTGGAGGACCGAGGGGAAACGTGCAGGAGCGACAGGTCCGACAGGAACGCCAAGAGCGCCGGGAACGCAGAGACCGCAGAAGTCAAAGCAAAAACAGAACAGGCCAAGAACAGGGAGCCGCGACGACCGAGGGGGGCTTAGCACCATGAGCCACGACTCCACTGCCGTGCAAGAAGCCGCGTCGCGCAAGCTTTCCGGACGCCGCCGCAGGGAGATTGTCGCGGTGCTGCTGTTCAGCGGTGGCCCCATCTTCGAGAGCTCCATACCGCTCTCCGTGTTCGGGATCGACCGGCAGGACGCCGGGGTCCCGCGTTACCGGCTGCTTGTCTGCGCCGGTGAAGAGGGGCCGCTGCGTACGACCGGGGGGCTCGAACTCACCGCGCCGCACGGCCTTGATGCCATAGGGCGCGCGGGCACCGTCGTGGTGCCGGCCTGGCGGTCGATCACATCGCCGCCGCCGCCGGAAGCACTCGACGCGCTGCGCCGCGCACACGAAGAGGGCGCCCGCATCGTGGGCCTGTGCACCGGGGCCTTCGTGCTCGCGGCGGCCGGCCTGCTCGACGGCCGCCCCGCGACCACGCACTGGATGTACGCGCCGACGCTGGCCAAGCGCTATCCGTCGGTCCACGTGGACCCGCGTGAGCTCTTCGTCGACGACGGAGACGTGCTCACGAGCGCGGGGACCGCGGCCGGAATTGATCTGTGCCTGCACATCGTGCGGACGGACCACGGCAACGAAGCGGCGGGCGCGCTCGCCCGCAGGCTCGTCGTGCCTCCGCGCCGGGCCGGCGGCCAGGAGCGCTATCTCGACAGGTCTTTACCAGAGGAGATCGGCGCCGACCCGCTCGCCGAGGTCGTCGCCTGGGCCCTGGAGCATCTCCACGAGCAGTTCGACGTGGAGACCCTGGCCGCGCGCGCGTACATGAGCAGGCGCACCTTCGACCGAAGGTTCCGCTCGCTCACCGGGAGCGCTCCCCTGCAGTGGCTGATCACTCAGCGCGTACTGCAGGCACAGCGGCTGCTCGAGACCTCCGACTACTCCGTCGACGAGGTCGCGGGCCGCTGCGGCTTCCGCTCGCCCGTGGCCCTGCGCGGCCACTTCCGCCGCCAGCTGGGCTCTTCGCCCGCTGCCTACCGGGCCGCTTACCGCGCCCGCAGGCCGCAGGGGGGTGAGCGGGCCCTGCTGGAATCCCCGGCGCCCGTCACCGCCGCACCGGCGGTGAACACCGAGGGGGGCGGGCCCGTCCCGTCGCAGACCCGGCGTACGGCGGCCGCCAGTGCGCTCGGTCCTTCGACCTCGATGCCGGCGGATCTGGGAAAGCCGTACTCGGATCTGTACGCGCCAGGCCGTCCGCCACTGCCCGGCCAGAGGAGTGCGCCGTAGGGTAAGACGCATGAACGATCGCATGGTGTGGATCGACTGCGAGATGACCGGGCTCTCGCTGGCGGATGACGCACTTATCGAGGTGGCCGCACTGGTCACCGACTCGGAACTGAACGTGCTCGGCGAAGGTGTGGACATCGTGATCCGCCCGCCGGACGCGGCGCTGGAGACCATGCCCGAGGTGGTGCGCAAAATGCACACCACCTCGGGGCTCCTCGACGAGCTGGCCGGCGGCACGACGCTGGCCGACGCCGAGGCGCAGGTCCTCGCGTACGTACGTGAGCACGTCAAGGAGCCGCGCAAGGCTCCGCTCTGCGGGAACTCGGTCGGCACCGACCGGGGCTTCCTGCTGCGCGACATGGGGACGCTGGAGGAGTACCTCCACTACCGCATCGTCGACGTCTCCTCGATCAAGGAGCTCGCCCGGCGCTGGTACCCCAGGGCGTACTTCAACAGCCCGGACAAGAACGGCAACCACCGGGCGCTGGCGGACATCCGCGAGTCCATCGCCGAGCTGCGCTACTACCGCGAGGCGATCTTCGTGCCGCAGCCGGGGCCGGACTCGGACACCGCGAAAACGATCGCGGCCAAGCACGTGCTGCCTGCGGATTAGCCTGCGCGGACCCTCTGTGTACGGGGTCGTGTACGGGGTCCGGAAAAGGCGTGCGCGAGCACCCCTTCGGACCCTGTACACTTTTTCTCGGCCGGTCGGAAGAAAGAAAAACGACCGGACATGGTGGGTGTAGCTCAGTTGGTAGAGCACCTGGTTGTGGTCCAGGTGGCCGCGGGTTCAAGTCCCGTCACTCACCCTGAATGATCAAGGCCCGGTCCGCGAAAGCGGGCCGGGCCTTCTTCGTGTCCGTGCGCTGTCCGTAGGTGGTTCAGACCGCCAGCGGGACGGGGTGGACCTCGTCGGCCGGGTGGCCGGCACGTTCGTGAATGCGCTGGACCGCCTCGGCCGACGGCGCTTCGGAGAGACAGTAGAC
>NZ_JBNNJZ010000081.1:0-23630 GCF_050270335.1 Streptomyces sp. NPDC059900 | reverse complement strand
ACAGGCCGAGTACTGCAACCAGATGGAGATCCACCCCCGCCACCCGTACGCGGGCGACCTCGTCTACACCGCCTTCTCCGGCTCCCACCAGGACGCCATCAAGAAGGGCTTCGAGGCCATGGGCATCCGGGCCGAGCAGCAGGGCAAGACGGTCGACGAGATCGAGTGGGCCGTCCCGTACCTGCCCATCGACCCCAAGGACGTCGGCCGTTCGTACGAGGCCGTGATCCGCGTCAACTCGCAGTCCGGCAAGGGCGGCATCGCCTACGTCCTGCAGAACGACCACAGCCTGGACCTGCCGCGCCGCATGCAGGTCGAGTTCTCCAAGATCATCCAGGCGAAGACCGACAGCGAGGGCGGCGAGGTCACGCCGGACGCGATCTGGGGCATCTTCCAGGACGAGTACCTGCCCAACCCCGCCAACCCGTGGGGCCGCATCCAGGTCAAGAACGGCCAGACCACCACCGACAAGGACGGCACGGACACGCTGACCGTCGAGGCGACGGTCGACGGCGAGGACACCGTCCTGTCCGGCACCGGCAACGGCCCGATCTCGGCCTTCTTCAACGCCCTGCAGGGCATCGGCATCGACGTCCGGCTCCTGGACTACCAGGAGCACACGATGAGTGAGGGAGCCTCCGCGCAGGCCGCGTCGTACATCGAGTGCGCGATCGGCGACAAGGTCCTGTGGGGCATCGGTATCGACGCGAATACGACACGTGCGTCCCTGAAGGCCGCCGTTTCCGCGGTGAACCGCGCGGCTCGCTGACCAGCGCACCGCGCCTCCACTACGCAGCAAGCAGGCGCCGGACGGGCTCGAATGGGCCCGTTCGGCGCTTTTGCGTGCCACCGTGTCCAGGACGTCTACCGGCCATCTCTCGCCAGGGGTGCTGACGCCACATCAACAATGTGGCTAACATCACGCCCAACACGGCAATGTCGCCGGGGCGTTACGGAGGTGCGTGGTGCTGCCAGATCGTGGACGAAACGGCCGGAAATCCCGCATTTTCGCCACGCCCGTTTCCCGCGGGCGAGTCCTGCGAAGGCGTGTGATCGGCGTCCATACGGCCTGGACCACCGTCGGGGACGGCGAGTTCTTCTGTCCGGGCTGCGGCGGTGACCGCAACTACCAGCGCCGGACCGGCCGCCGCCGCTTCGTCCTGCTCGGCCTGCCGGTCCTGCCGCGCGGCGCCGCGGGCCCCGTCGTCGAGTGCGCCGCCTGCGGCGACCACTTCGGCACGGACGTCCTCGACCACCCCACGACCACCCGGCTTTCGGCCATGGTGCGCGACGCCGTGCACACCGTCGTGCTCGCGATCCTCGCCGCGGGCGGCACCTCGTCGCGCACGACGCTCGACGCCGCCGTCGGCGCCCTGCGGGCCGCCGGGTTCGACGACGCCTGCGAGGAACAACTCGTCGCGCTCGTCGAAGCCCTCGCCGCCGACACCGGCCGGGCGACCGAGCCGGACTGCGGGCCCGGCCTTGCCATAGAGCTGCACGAGGCGCTCGGCCCGCTGGCCCCGCACCTCGCCCCTGCCGGGCGTGAGGCGCTGCTCATCCAGGGCGCGCGGATCGCGCTGGCCGACGGCCCGTACACCCCCGCCGAGCGCGAGGTCCTCGCCACCGCGGGCGACGCGCTGACCATCGGCGCCGACGAGGTGACGCGGCTGATGGTGGCGGCGCGGACCACGCACTTCTGACCCGGCGGCGCTCCGGGCGGGCCGTCCGCGTACTCCCGCGGGAGTAACGGGACCGCCTCGCCTCCCTGTGCCGTACGCCCCAACTCGCCCTCGCGCCGGACGGATCGCGCGCCCCTCTCCGGAAGGGTTGGCCCTGAACCTGCCAACCTGCCGGAAGGAGGCCCGTCATGCGGGCCGAACAGACCACCGCACGACGGCGACGAGCCGTGCCCTGGGTGTTCCTCGCCCTGTGGATCGGCGTCATCGCGCTCGCCGGGCCCTTCGCGTCGAAACTGGCCGACGTCCAGCAGGACCGCGCCATCGACTACCTCCCCGCGAGCGCGGACTCCACCCAAGCCGCCAAGATCCAGGACCAGTTGCCCGGCGGCGAAGCCACCGAACTGGTGCTCGTCTACCACCGGGACGGCGGCCTGACCGCCGCCGACCGCAAGGCGGCGGCCGGCCAGATCGCCGAAATAGGCCAGGCCCACAAGCTGACGTCCGCGCCGCGCGCCGTACCGTCCGGGGACGGCACCACGCTCATGTACCCCGTGGCGAGCACCGAGCCGGGGCAGGACGAGGACGCCAGGGACGCGCTCGTCGACGACGTACGCGAAGTGGCCCGCCCGCAGGGCGGACTGAGCGTCGACGTGGGCGGCTCGGGAGCCCTCGCCACCGACGCGAGCAAGGTCTACAACGCCCTCGGCGGGCCCCTGCTCTACACCACCGCGGGAGTCGTCGCGCTGCTCCTGATCCTCATCTACCGCAGCCCCTTCCTGTGGCTCGTGCCGCTCGCCGTCGCGGGCGTCGCCGACTATCTGGCGATGGGCGTCGCCTACGGCCTGCACGAAGGCTTCGGGACGTCCGTCTCCGGCCAGAGCAGCGGCGTGATGACGATCCTCGTGTTCGGCGCGGGCACGGACTACGCGCTGCTCATCGTCTCCCGCTACCGCGAGGAACTGCGCAGGATCGAACGGCCCTACGACGCGATGATCGCCGCGCTCAAGGGCTGCGGCCCCGCCGTGCTCGCCTCGTCGGGGACCGTCGCCGCGGGCCTGCTCTGCCTGCTCGCCGCCGACCTCAACAGCAGCCGCGGCATGGGCCCCCTGGGCACGGTCGGCGTCCTGTGCGCGCTCGCCGCGATGCTGACGCTGCTCCCCGCGCTCCTCGTCCTGCTCGGGCGGCGCGTGTTCTGGCCGCTCGTCCCGGCCTTCGGCAGCGCACCCAAGCAGCGCCGCAGCCTCTTCTCCATGATGGGCAGCTCGGCGGGCCGCAGGCCCCGCACCGTGCTCGCGGGCGGAGCCGTGCTGCTCGGCGCGCTCGCCCTGGGGGCGCTGAACCTGCCGGGCGCGATGAAGCAGGAGGACTCCTTCACCAAGACGCCCGACTCCGTCACCGCGATGGAGACCCTCGCCGAGGCCTTCCCCGAACGAGGGACACGGCCCATCACCGTGATGACCCCCGATGACCGCGCCACCGCGGCCCTCGCCGACATCAAGGACACCAAGGGCGTGGACAGCGCCGAGAAGGGGCGCACGGCCAGGGGCTGGACGGAGATCTCCGTGACCGCCACGTCCGCACCCGAGTCGGCGGGCGAGACGGCGACCATCAAGGCCCTGCGCGCGGATCTCGACGGCTCGTACGTGGGCGGAGCCAGCGCCCAGCAACTCGACCTGAAGGACACCAACTCCCGCGACACCCTCGTCATCGTGCCCCTCGTGCTCGCGGCCGTACTGCTGATCCTGGTGGCGCTGCTGCGCTCCCTGGTCGCGCCGGTGCTGCTCCTGGTGGCCGTGGTCGCGGTGTGGGGGGCCTCCCTCGGCATCGCGGGCCTGGTCTTCGAACCGCTCTTCGGCTTCGAGGGCACGGACCCGGGGCTGGGCCTTCTCTCCTTCGTCTTCCTCGTCGCCCTCGGCGTCGACTACGGCATCTTCCTGATGCACCGCATGCGGGAGGAATCCCTGGCCGGTGCCGAGCCCGGGGCCGCCGCGCTGACCGCGCTGCGGACGACGGGCGGCGTCATCGCGTCGGCGGGCCTGGTGCTCGCGGCGACGTTCGCGGTGCTCACCAACATGCCGCTCGTGCAGCTGGTCGAGCTGGGCTTCGTGATCGCGGTCGGGGTGCTGCTCGACACGTTCCTGGTGCGGACGTACCTGGTGACGAGCGCGAGCGTGGCGCTCGGGCGGAAGGTGTGGTGGCCGGGCGCCCTCTCGCGTCCGGCGCCTGCCGTGCGCGAGGCCGCGGAGCCCGAGCCCCAACGGGTCTCCGCCACCTGATGGTTGACCTGATTCCGCTACGGGGTGCCCCTTCTGCACGGGAGGGGCACCTTCGTACACCCGCGTACGGGAGGATGCAGCCGTGGGGGACATACCGCAGGTTCACGAGAGGTCGTCCGCGCCGCGTGGCCTGCCGGCCTTCACCGGGGTCGTGCCCGGCAGCAGGCGCGCCGTGCGCGACGACGCGCTGTTCGCGGCGGGGCTCGCCGTGCTCGCCGCCGTGCTCGCCACGTTCTTCGAGGACGGGCGGCGCCCCGATCTCCTCGGGTGGAGCCTGCTGCTCTGCGCGCACGTGCCGCTGGTGTGGCGGCGCAGCCGTCCGCTGCTCGTGCTGTTCGGCGTGATCGCCTTCATCGCGCCGTACCACGCCATCGACTACACCCACACGGCCGCCGTCCCGGTGGGCATGGTCGCGCTCTACACCGTGGCCGTGTCGGGGCGCCCGCGCCGTGCCCTGATCACCGGACTCCTCGTCGTCGGCGTCACGATGAGCGTCAACGCGAGCATGGAGCCGCACCAGGTGGCGGAGATCCTGAGGATCTCCGGGTGGATCGTCTCCGTGCTGCTGCTCGGCGTGTACGTGCGCATCCACCGCCAGTACGTCGCCTCCGTACTGGAGCGTGCCGAGCGGGCGGAGCGCACCCGCGAGGAGGAGGCCCGGCGGCGGGTCGCGGAGGAGCGGCTGCGGGTCGCCCGTGACCTGCACGATCTGCTCGCGCACAGCATCACCCTGGTCGGCGTCCAGACGTCCGTCGCGGCGCATGTCCTGGCCGCCGATCCGGAGCGGCTCGACAGGGCGGCGGTGGCGAAGGCCCTGGACGACATCGCCGACACCTGCCGATCGGCGCGGGGGGAACTCCGGGCCACGCTCCAGGTCCTGCGCGCTGCCGGGCCCGGCCCCGGGGGCCTGGATGCCGACGAGACGCGGGGGCCGCTGCCGGGGCTCGACGGTCTCGCCGACCTCGCGGCGGCGGCACGTACGTCAGGGGCTTCGGTCGAACTGACGGTGGGGGACGCCGGGGCGCCGCCCGCCGTGGGTGCGGCGGCCTACCGGATCGTGCAGGAGGCGCTGACCAACGCGGTGCGGCACGGCGGCCCCGGGATCACCGTCCGGGTGGGGATAGGCGTGGCGGACGCGGCGCTGCGGGTGAGCGTCACGGACGACGGCCGCGCGGCCGACGACCCCTCGCACACGCCGGGCTTCGGACTCGTGGGGATGCGGGAGCGGGCCCGGAGCGTGGGGGGAACACTGGAGGCGGGGCCCCGCGAGGACGGGGGGTTCTCGGTGTCGGCTGTGCTGCCGCTGGCGGCCGGGGGGAGTGTGTCGTGACGATTCGCGTGTTGCTTGCCGATGACCAGACGCTGGTACGGGCCGCGTTCGCGATGCTGGTGGAGTCGGCGCCGGACATGGAAGTGGTGGGGCAGGCGGGGACGGGGCGGGCGGCGGTCGAACTCGCCCGCTCGGAGCGGGCCGACCTCATCGTCATGGACATCCGGATGCCGGATCTGAACGGCATCGAGGCGACGCGGCTGCTCGCGGGCGACGAGGACCTGGCCGGGGTGAAGGTCCTGATGCTGACGACGTACGACACGGACGAGCACGTCGTCGACGCGTTGCGGGCCGGGGCTTCGGGGTTCCTGGTGAAGGACACGAAGCCGGCGGAGCTGCTTGAGGCGATCCGTACGGTGGCGGCGGGGGACGCGCTGCTTTCGCCGGGGCCCACGTCCCGGCTGATCGCCCGCGTCCTGCGCGCGCCGGAGCCGCCGGCCGCGGGGGAGGGGGGTCCCGAGGGGCTTTCGGAGCGGGAGCGGCAGGTGCTTTCGCTGGTGGCGCGGGGCCTGAACAATTCTGAGATCGCGGAGATGCTGGGGTTGAGCCCTTTGACCGCGAAGACCCATGTCAGCCGGATCATGGGGAAGCTGGGGGCGCGGGACCGGGCTCAGCTGGTGATCGTCGCCTATGAGTCGGGGTTGGTGCGGCCGGGGGTGGAGGGGGCGAGGTAGCAGGGGCAATCCCTGCGGTACGTGCCGTCGATCACTGGCTTCGCCGGGTTCGTCCTGATCGCCGGACGGGCTGAAACTGCGATGAAGGACCGCCCCTACAACAACCCCGCCCCCGCCAAGAACTTGCCCACCCGTTCGACCTCTCCGGAGGAGAGCGGTACCTGCGGCTCCGCAGTCGCCGGGCAGGCGATCACGCCCCGCAGATACAGCGCCGCCTTGAACGCGCCCAGCGCCGACGAACTGCCCCCCATCCGCCCGGCCGCAGCCCCCACCCGCACCATCCCGAACAGCCCGCACAACCGCTCCTGCTCGGCCCTGGCCAACGCCCACTGTTCCTCCCGGCAGTAGCGACAGAGCCGCACATACCCCTCCGGGTCCACGTTCCCCAGCCCAGGGACCACTCCGTCCGCCCCCATCGCCAACGCCGCGTCCACCACCGTCTCCGACCCCGTGAGCACGCTGAACCCCGTCACGTCCGCCCGCCCCCGCGCGCCGAGGACCACCTCCCGGAAGTTCCCCTCGTCCCCGCTGGAGTCCTTCAGCCCGGCGAGGACCCCTTCCGCGGCCAGGTCCAGGACCAGTTCGGCGGGCAGCTTGGAGTGGACGGAGACAGGGAGGTCGTACGCGAAGACCGGTACCGCAGAGCCCGCGGCAACCAGGCGGAAGTGGCGCGCCACCTCCGCCGGATGCGTGCGCGTGTAGAAGGGGGCCGTCACCACCACCCCGTCCGCCCCCGCAGCCGTCACCGCGCGGACGTGGTCGAGGACCCGCGGGGTCGCCATGTCGATCGCCCCTGCCAGGACGGGGAGTTGGCCCCCGACGTGCCCCGCCACCGTGTCGATCACGGTCTTCCGCTGAGAGTCGGTGAGGTACGCCGCCTCCGAGGACGAGCCGAGGACGAACAGGCCGTCCACCCCGCCCGCCACCAGATGGTCGACCAGCCGTACCAGCGATGCGGTGTCCACCTCGCGCTCCGGTGTCAGGGGAGTGCAGACGGGCGGTACGACACCGGTCAGCGGGGTGGGCATGGTCATGGATTCTCCCTGGGGCTCGCGTCCGTGGCGGCGGACTGGATCACTAGCTCGTGCGTGGACTGGCCGTCCCGTACGGGGTGGTGGCAGCGGTAGCGGTGTCCGGATCCTTCCGTCGACGCGAAGTCGGGCATGGCGGCGGCGCATGCCTCGTCCGCCTTCCAGCACCTCGTACGGAACGGGCAGCCGCTCGGCGGCCGGGTGGCCGACGGCACGGGGCCGACGAGCGGGATCGGGTCGATGGGGTCCAGGAGGCCGGGCGTCGCGGAGAACAGCGCCCGGGTGTAGGGGTGGCGCGCTCGGTCCAGGATCTCCCGGGCCGGTGACTCCTCCACGATTCTGCCCAGGTACATCGTGATGACCCGGTCGCTCATCCTGCGGACCGTCTGGATGTCGTGCGAGACGAACACCAGGGCCAGCCCGAGCCGTTCCTTCAGGTCCAGGAGGAGGTTGAGGATCTGGGCGCGCACGGAGACGTCGAGCGCGCTCGTCGGCTCGTCCGCCACCACGAGCTCCGGTTCGAGCGCCAGCGCCCGTGCGATCGCCACCCGCTGGCGCTGTCCGCCCGACAACTGGCCGGGCAGTCCGTCCGCCAGGACCTTGGGGAGGCCCACCAGCGACATCAACTCCCGCACCCGCTGCTCGCGTTGGGTCGTTGTCCCCATCCTGTGGACGTCCAGGGGGTCGCGGAGGATCTGGCGCACCGTCAGCCTGCGGTTCAGTGCCGTCGACGGGTCCTGGAAGATCATGCCGGTGTTCCTGCCGATCGCGGTCCGCCGCTCGGCGGGCTGCATCGCCCACAGGTCGCGCCCCCGGAACGACACCGTGCCGGACGTGGGCTCCTGCACCCCCACGAGGACCTTCGCCAGCGTCGACTTGCCGCAGCCCGACTCGCCCACCACGCCCACGGTCTCGCCGGGCGCGATGGTCAGGTCGGCGCCGGTCAGGGCGTACACGCGGTCACGCGTGAGGAGGCCGCCCGAGCGTGCCCGGTGCACGACGTGCGCGTCCGAGAGGGCGATCAGGTCTTCCGCTGAGGTCATTTGAGGGCCTCGCTTCCCCTGGGTTCCGGCACTCTCGGCAGCTGCTCCGCCGGGTGGTGGCAGGCGACGGAGTGCCGCGCCCCGCCGGTGAGTCCGGGGGCCGTCGTGCGGCAGACCTCGCTCGCGAGCGGGCAGCGGTCCGCGAAGCGGCAGCCCGCGGGGAAGTCGGCCGGAGAGGGCACGACGCCCTTGATCTGGGTCAGGCGTTCCGCCGCCGATTCGAGCGAGAGCACCGAGCCGAGCAGACCGCGCGTGTAGTGGTGCGACGGCGTCTCGACGAGGTCCGCCGTCACGCCCGTCTCGACGATCTGCCCGCCGTACATCACCACGACCCGGTCGGTGACGTCCGCGACCAGGGCCAGGTCGTGCGAGACGAGGATCAGGGCGAAGCCGAGCTCCTCGCGCAGCCGCAGGAGGAGTTGGATGACCTGCGCCTGGACCGTGACGTCCAGGGCCGTCGTCGGTTCGTCCGCGACGATCAGCTTCGGGTCGCGGGAGAGCGCCATCGCGATCAGGACGCGCTGGCGCTGGCCGCCGGAGAGCTCGTGCGGGTAGCTGCGCAGGGTGCGGTCCGGGTCGAGGCCGACCAGTTCGAGGAGTTCGACCGCCGTGCGGCGCCCTCCTCTGCGTACGACCTGTTTGAGCTGGGCGCGGACCGTCATCGCGGGGTTCAGCGACGACAGGGCGTCCTGGTAGATCATCGCCATGTCGTGGCCCAGGAGCCGCCTGCGGGTGCGCATCGGCATGCCGAGCAGCTGTTCGCCGTCGAACGTCACCTTGCCGCTGATCCGGGCGCCCTTCGGTTCCAGGCCCATCACCGTCAGTGCGGTGAGTGATTTGCCGCAGCCCGATTCGCCCACCAGGCCCAGGACTTCACCCGGCCGTACGTGGAAGCTGATGCCGTCGACGATGTCCACGCCGCCGTGCCGGGCGTCGAAGCCGATCGCGAGATCACAGACGTCCAGGACCGGCTCTCCCTCCGGCAGGGGGCGGGCGCGCGAGCGCAGCCGACGGGCCGCCTCCGTCAGGCCCGGCAGCTCCAGGACCTTGCCGCTGCCCGGCTCCGGCGCTTCGAGTCGGTCCACGCGGTCCTCTTGGCGGGCCGCGCCCGGCATGTCGCGGGTCGCGGGCGCCGCCCACGCGTCCGAGACGCCCTCGGAGAGGATGTTCAGGGCGAGGACCGTGACCAGCATCAGGAGGCCGGGGAAGACCGTCGCCCACCAGCCGCCGAGCAGCACCATGTTCTTGCCGTCGGCGATGACGCTGCCCCAGGACGGGTCCGGAGGCCGTACGCCCGCGCCGATGAAGGACAGCGAGGCCTCGAAGACGATCGCCTCGGCGACCTGCACCGTGCAGAACACCAGGATCGGCGCGGCGCAGTTGACGGCCACGTGCTTGATCAGGATGTGCGGGGTGCGGGCCCCGACGATGCGCTCGGCGACGACGTAGTCCTCGCCGTACTGATCCATCACGTTCGCGCGCACGACCCGGGCGATCGGCGGGGTGAACAGGAACGCGATGGCGCAGATCAGGACGACGATGCCGCCCCCGAAGACCGCCACGAGCACGGCCGCGAGCGCGATGCCGGGGAACGCCATGACGATGTCCAGGCACCGCATCAGCGACTCGTCGACCGCCTTGCGCGAGGTCGCCGCGATCGCGCCGAGCACCGCGCCGACGAGCAGGGCGAGCAGCGTCGCCCCGAGCCCGATCGCCAGGGACCAGCGCGCCCCGTACATCAGCCGGCTGAGGATGTCCCTGCCCAGGCTGTCCTGCCCCATCCAGTGCTCGGCCGACGGGTGTCCCGTGCCGTCCACCTGCGGCTGCTGGTCGAGCGGGTCGTGCGGGGCGAGCAGCGGCGCGAAGAGCGCCACCAGGACGACCAGGCCCACGACGCCCACCGCGATACGGGAGAGCAGCGGGAGGCGGCTCAGGGAGCGCAGCCGGATGCCGGGCCGCGCGAGCCGCTCGGTCGCGGCCTTGCGAGACATGATCATCAGGCGGTCCCCCTCAGGCGCGGATTGACCAGGAGATGGAGGATGTCGAGGACCAGGTTCACGACCACGAACCCGACGGCCGTCGTGATGACGACCCCCTGCACGACGGCCGGGTCGCCGTTCTTCACGGCGTCGATCATCAGCTTCCCCATGCCGGGCAGCGAGAAGATCGTCTCGATGACGACCGCGCCGCCGAGCAGATAGCCGACGCGCAGGCCGAGCACGGTCAGCGGGTTGATGAGGGCGTTGCGCAGGACGTTGCGGCCGACGACCACGACCGGCGGCAGACCGCTGCCGATGGCGGTCCGTACGTAGTCCTTGTCCAGCTCCTCGACCACGGCCGTGCGGATGATGCGGGTGAGCCCCGCGGCCACGGGCAGGGAGAGCGCGAAGGCCGGGAGCGTCATCGTCTTGAGCCAGCCGGTGAAGGAGTCGCCGGGGTTCACGTATCCGCCGGTGGGGAACCAGCCCGCCTCCACCGCCAGGTACTGGATCATGAGCAGGGCCAGCCAGAAGCCGGGCGCCGCCACTCCGGTCAGCGAGATGACGCGGATGAGCTGGTCGGGCAGCCGGTCGCGGTAGATCGCCGCGGTCACGCCCAGCAGCAGCGATATGACCACCGCGATGCCGAGCCCCATGAAGGTCAGCTGGAGGGTGAGCGGAAGCGCGGTGGTCACCTGGTCCACCACCGGCGAGCGGGTGAGCACGCTGATGCCCATGTCGCCCTGGAGCAGATCGCCGACGAAGGCGACGTAGCGCACCGGCAGCGGATCGAGCAGGCCGTTCTCCTCACGGAACTCGTGCAGTTGCTCCGGTGTCGGGTTGGCGCCCTGGAAGAACGCCGACGCCGGATCGATGTCCGAGAACCGCATCACGAGGAAGACGAACAGGACGATGCCGAGCAGCAGCGGGACGAGCAGGGCGAGGCGGCGGGCCAGGATTCTTAACGTCGCGGTCACGTCGTACGACTCCCAAGGATCTGGCGGCGGCTAGTCGGCCCACTTGGCCTGGAGGAGATTGATGCCGGGATAGGGCTGGGCCTTGATGCCGGTGACCTTCTTCGGGTCCCAGGCGGTCATCAGCTCGTTGTGCACGACGGGGTAGATCACCGCCTGCTCGGCGACGGTGTCGATGTAGTCCTGGACCATGGCCTTCTTCTTGGTCGCGTCCGGCTCGCGCGTGGCCTGGTCCATGTCCCTGAAGAGCTTCTTGGCGACGGCGTTGTCCGCCCAGCGGGCGTAGCCCATCCACAGGTTCTCGGGGCCGTAGTTGTAGTGCATGATCAGGTCGGCCTCGATGCCGAACTGGTTGGGGTTCGATGCGGCCGCGACGATCTGGTAGTCCTTCTTCTGGTCCATCTTGGTGAAGACGGCCGTGGTCTCCTGCGGGTCAAGGGTCGTCTTGACGCCGATCGCGTCCCACGAGGCCTTGATGGTCGGCAGACAGTCGACGATCCAACTCACGTTCACGGCCATGAGGCTGATCGACAGATCCTTGACCCCGGCCTGCTTCAGGAGCGCCTTCGCCTTCTTCGGGTCGTACCCGTAGACCGTCTTCGCGGGCCGGTACGAGGGGTTGGACTCGTTGAGGAAAGACGTCGACGCCTTGCCGTGGCCCTTGAGCGCGACCTCGATCATCTTCTCGGTGTCGATGGCGTAGTGCAGGGCCTGGCGCACGCGTACGTCGTCGAACGGCTTGTGCGCGGTGTTGAACATCAGGAACAGGTTGTTCATCCCCGCCCCGCCCTCGACGCTCAACCCGCCCTTCTTGAGCTGCTCGATGTTGGCGTAGGGGATGTTGTCCGAGATCTCCGAGTCCGCGCTTGCGCCGGAGATCTTCGCGACGCGGGGCGCCGCGTCCACGATGGTCAGCCAGTTCATCTTCTTGAAGGCGGCCTTGCGCGGGCCGTTGTAGTCGCCGAACGCCTCGAAGGTGGTGTTCGACTTCGGGTGGTGCGAGGCCTGCTTGTACGGTCCTGAGCCGACCGCCTTGCCCTTGGTCGCGTCGTCCCAGGCGCCGGGCTTCGAGAAGACGTGCTTCGGCATGATCTTGGCGAGGGAGAGCCGGGCGAGGCCGTCCGGGAAGGGGAACTTCAGGGTGAGCTCGACGGAGGTCGCGTCGACCTTCTTGACGCTCTTCAGCCAGCTCTCGAAGAAACCCTTGGCCAGGGTCTGGGTCTTCGGGTCCAGGATGCGGTCGAAGACGAAAACGACGTCATCGGCGGTGACGGGCTTTCCGTCGTGCCACTTGGCGCCGGGCCGCAGGGTGAACTTCCAGGTGGTCGCCTTGTCGTCGGAGGGGATCTCCGTGGCGAGCGCCGCATAGGGCTCACGGGTGATGGGGTCGGTGTTGAGGAGCCCTTCGTAGATGTGTTCGTTGCCGGCCATCGCGAAGGCGGACGCGGTCTGCGTGGGGTCCCAACTGCCGTCGTTTCCATAGCCGATGACGGCGGTGAGGGTGGAGTCGCCGCCCTTGCCGCCGCCCCCTCCGGCCTCGTTCGTGGACTCGGGCCCCGACGAGCAGGCGGAGAGCGTGGTGGTGATGGCGGCGGCCGCGCCCAGCGCACCGGTGTACTTCAGGAAGGACCGGCGGTCGGGGGCGGGTCCGGTGGGGACGGTGCGGGTCTTGTCGTCGCTCACTGTGTCTCCCTTGAGAGATCCCACGTCCTACGTCGTAGTGGCGTGGTGACCATAAGAGCGCCGCGATGGCCGGTCAAGAGATCGCGCACGGATCCGAATTCGGCTGGTCACAAACGATGTTGGTCCGGAGGTGGGACGTGGGATGTCATCCGTGCCTACGATGTGCCGCATGCCTCAGGAGCCAGTCCGAGCACGGCGTGTGGGCAGCCAGGTCCAGCGCGCGATCATGCAGTTGATCCTCGACAGAAGGCTCCGGCCGGGCGCACTGCTGCCCACCGAGGCCGAGCTGACGGAGGAGCTTGGGGTCAGCAGGAACTCGGTGCGCGAGGCGCTCAAGGCCCTCCAGGCCCTGGACATCGTGGAGATCAGACACGGCTACGGGACCTATGTGGGCCAGGCGTCGCTGACACCGCTGGCCGACGGACTCACTTTCCGCGCGCTGGTCCAAATGGGTGACGACACCCACGCTTTGGCGGAGATCCTGCAACTCCGGGAGGTCCTTGAGGAGGGCCTGGTGCGGCGCGTCGCGGTGCGGCTCACGGACGAGGAGCTGTGCCGACTGGAGTCGCTGGTGCGGAAGATGGAGGAGTCGGCGGGCGGGGGCTCGGCCTTCCCTGAGCTGGACCGCGAGTTCCACGAGACGCTGTACCGCTCGCTGGGCAACGAGCTGGTGCCGCAGTTCCTTGGCGCCTTCTGGAACGTCTTCAACCGGGTGGCGGGCGTACGGGGGTGGGCGCGTGACCCGGCGCCGGACGTCACGGTGCGCAGGCACCGGGACATCGTGACGGCGCTGAGGGCGCGGGACGTGGAGCGGGCCCAGCGGGCGATGGCGGAGCACTTCCGGGGGATCGCGGCGCGGTCCCGGCAGGGTGCGAGGGGTGTGGGGTGAGCGCGGTGCACGAGAGCTCGGGACGCGGGATGAGACTGAGTCACTTCTATGACCGGGTTACGTCGCTGGGGTACGGGGGTGACTACAACCCCGAGCAGTGGGGCCCCGAAGTCCACGCGGAGGACGCCGAGCTGATGCGCGAGGCGGGGGTGAACCTCGTGACGCTCGGGATCTTCTCCTGGGCGAAGACGGAGCCCGCCCCCGGCACGTACGACTTCACCTGGCTGGACGGCCACATGGACCGCCTGGCCGGGGCGGGCGTGGCGGTCAGCCTCGCCACGATGACGGCGTCCCCGCCGCCGTGGCTCACCCGCCTCCACCCGGAGACGCTGCCGGTCCTGGAGGACGGCACACGCCTGTATCCCGGCGCGCGCCAGCACTGGTGTCCGTCGAGCCCGGTCTACCGCCGCCACGCGCTACGCCTGGCGGAACGCCTGGCCACGCGCTACGGCACGCACCCGGCGCTGGCGCTCTGGCACATCGGCAACGAGTACGGCTGCCACATCTCACGCCACTGCCACTGCGAGGTGTCCACGGCGGCGTTCCGCGCGTGGCTGCGCGAGCGGTACGGGACGGTGGCGGCGCTCAACGACGCCTGGTCGACGGACTTCTGGTCGCAGCGATACGCCACTTTCGAGGAGATCCACACCCCGCGCAAGGCCCCGTCCTTCCGCAACCCGGCCCAGCAGCTGGACTACTGGCGCTTCTCGTCGGACGAACTCCTGACCTGCTACCTGGCGGAGAAGGAAGTCCTCACCCGCATCACTCCGCACATCCCGGTGACGACGAACTTCGTCCCGGTGGCGAAGACCCTTGACCTCTTCGCGTGGGCCCCGCACCTGGACGTGGTGGCGTACGACTCGTATCCGGACCCGCACGATCCGGACTCGCTCCAGCGGACGGCGTTCTCGTACGACGTCATGCGCGGCCTGAAGGGCGGGCAGCCCTGGCTGCTCCTGGAGCAGGCGCCGGGCACGGTGAACTGGCGCGAGCGCAACGGCAGGAAGCCGCCGGGCCGGATGCGCCTGGACAGCTGGCAGGCGGTGGCGCACGGGGCGGATTCGGTGCTGTTCTTCCAGTGGCGGCAGTCGCGCGGGGGAGCGGAGAAGTTCCACTCGGCGATGGTGCCGCACGGGGGTGCGGGGACGCGGATCTTCCGGGAGGTGACGGAGCTGGGCGCGGAGCTGGCCCGGTATCCCGAGCTGCTCGGCTCCCGCCCGGCGCGGGCGGACGCGGCGCTGCTCCTGGACTGGCCCAGCTGGTGGGCCCTTGAACTGGACGCGCACCCGAGCGCGGACGTGACACTCCTCGATGCGGCCCTGGCGCACCACAAACCGCTGTACGACGCGTCGGTGGCGTGCGACGTGGTCCCGGTGAACGGAAACCTGACCGAGTACCGCCTGCTCCTGATCCCGAACCTTTACTCGGTATCAAAAGAGACCGCGGAACGAATCTGCTCCTACGTCCGAGCGGGCGGCACCCTGGTCATGTCCTACTTCTCCGGCATCACGGACGAACACGACCGCGTCCACTTGGGCGGCTACCCGGCCCCGTTCCGCGAGCTGCTCGGCCTCCGAGTGGAGGAGTTCGACCCGCAGCCGGACGGCACCTGGTCGGAGGAGATCCACCTGGAGGGCGCGGAGGCCGCACTGACGTCCCCCACCGGCACCCCGACGGCAACCCGCCACCCCTACGGCAAGGGCACGGCCTGGTACCTCCCCACCCGCCCCACCTCCCAGGAGATGCGGAAGCTGATGGACGGAGTCCGAGCGGAATCCGGGGTGACCCCGCCCCTCCCGGACCTCCCGGAGGGCGTCCAGGCGAGGACACGGGTCACGACGGAGGGAAAGCGCCTCCACGTACGGATGGACCCGCGGGACTACTCGGTGGAGGTCATCCGCGACTGATGTCCCCTGGGGCAGACTCTGCGTCAGCACTCTCCGGTGCGGGCTCGGTAGCGGCATCCGGGGGCCAGGGGACGTCTGTCAGTAGGGGGAGGAGCGTTGTTTCCTCGTAGTCGAGGTGGGCGTTCAGTTCGGTCGACATTTCTTCCAGGTCGGTGCGGAAGCGCTGCGGGTGGGCGATGGCGATGCCGGACAGGAGGGTGACCAGGTCGGTCTGGATGCGGGCGACCGTGCGGTGTTCCTTGCTGAGGCGGTCGAAGACCTCGCTCAGATGCGGGTGGTACTGGGCGATCCCCGGAAACAAGTGCGCGTCCTCGCTGACGTGGTGGAACTCCAGTGCCTGGCAGAACGCCAGGCACCGCTGCCGGATCTGCAACCCGAGACCGGGGGCCGGCGGCTCGCCGCCACCTGCCGTCTGATGAGCCGCGCGTGCGGCGAAATGGGCCTCGACCTCCGCCTTCACCTGCCGCAACTGGTCCCGCAGCCAGGTGTGGACCTCCATGAGCTTGTCGGCGAGGGTGCGGATCTCGCGGGGCTCCCAGCCGTCCGGCTCGGCGCGCTCCAGTACGACGACCGGCAGGAGCCGGGCAGTGCGCGCCTGGTACTCGCCGTACCCGGGCTCCGCCCGCACGACATGCCCGAACAGCTCATCGCGCCGGGCCCCCTCGGCGGGCACCGCGAGCGCCTCGAACTCCCGGCTGCCGATCTCCACGCTCACCACGGGGTGGGCGAGGAGATTGCGGTACCAGTCGGGATGCCGGGGGCCGCCGAGGTTGGACCCCACGATCAGGAGCGAATCGCCGTGGCGGACGTAACCGAGGGGTGTGGTCCTCGGGGTTCCCGACTTCGCGCCGGTGGTGGTCAGCAGCAGCAGGTCCCCGCCTTCGAAGGGGCCGCCGACCTTGCCGCCGTTGGCACGGAACTCCTCGATGACGGATTCATTGAAAGACGCGGGCGTACGGTTCGCGGGCATACGGATTCTGTGTCTCCGGAAGATGTGGGCATGGCGCACGGACGGCATGCGGCGCAGGGCATGCGGGATGCGTACGTGCGGCAATGCTGCCGGGGTGTGTGAAGTGAGCGAGAGGCTGACGTGCGGACGCGCTACGTCAGGTGCAGGGCGCGGAGTATGAACTCATGGCGGATCCCTCGGTGAAGGGTGCTCGCCCGATCGCCGACCGGCCCACTGCTCATTGGCCGGCGCCACGCGGCACCGCCCCTATTACATGCACCGGGCGTTCGCCTGTCAACGTGGCGGGTTAGCGTTCGCCCATGCCCGAACTCCAGCGCCTGCGGCCCGAGCACGCCCCCGCCCTTTTCGCTTTCGAGCACGAGAACCGGCAGTACTTCGCGAAGTCCGTCCCCGACCGGGGCGACGCCTACTTCGCCGAATTCGACGCCCGCCACGCGGCTCTCCTCGCGGAACAGGCCGCGGGGACCTGCCACTTCCACGTCCTGGTCGACGGGGAGGGTGCCGTCCTGGGGCGGGTCAACCTCGTCGACGTGGCGGACGGCGAGGCCGAGCTCGGCTATCGCATCGCCGAGGGCGCGACGGGACGCGGGCTCGCCACGGATGCCGTACGGCAGCTGTGCGGGATCGCTGCCGCGAAGTACGGGCTGACTGCCCTGCGGGCGGCGACGTACGCGGACAACGCGGGGTCGCGGGGGGTGCTTGAGCGTACGGGGTTCAGCCTGGTGGGGGAGCCGGTGCTGCCGGCCGGTGGGCGGACGGAGGTGCGCTACTTCCGGAAGCTTTGAGGCAACCGGACTGCCCCGGCGACCGATTCAGCCGCCGGGTCAGTCGACCGTGCGGACGCCCGCGACAAACGCGGACCAGGCTTCGGCGCCGAGGAGCAGGGCGGGGCCTTGGGGGTTCTTGCTGTCCCGTACGGGGACGACACCGGGGACGCCGTCAGCCACCTCGACGCAGGCATCGCTATCGCCGCTGCTGTAGCTGCTCTTGCGCCAGCGGGCGGCGCCTATGAAGTCGTAGGCGACCTCAAGGCAGTTGCCGCCCTCGCCGTTGCTGTAGGTGCTCTTGCGCCAGCAGGCGTTGCTCAGGTCGTACTTGTGCATCGTCTGTAGTCCTTAGCCGCCGATTCGACCAGGGCGAGGGACGCCTCCGGCGACAGCGCGGCGACCCTGAGTAGATCGTATGCGCGCCGTGTTCGTGCCACCACTGCTGGTTCGTCGATGAGAGTTCCCGAAAAGGACGTCTCTGTATAGGCGGTTGGGGGCGCGTCCTCGAACTCCATGAGCCGCAAATCCCCGGCCATGGAGGCATGCGCTCCCGCGTCGTACGGAAGCACTGCCATCATCACCTGTCGCTCTCGCATCAACGAGGCGACGTGTTCGAGCTGTTGCGCCATGACTGACGGCCCGCCCACCGGGATGTACAGCACGTTCTCGTGCAGCAACGTCCAATACTCCGGCCTTGTAGCGTCGTTCAGGATGCGAGCTCGCTCCAGCCGGGCAGCCACCTTCTCGTCCACGTACGCTTCGGTTACGAAGGGATTGGCTGCGACTGTGACCGCGCGCGCGTACGCGGCGGTCTGTAGAAGCCCCGGAATCACCGTGGGTGCGAACTCGCAGATTCGCGTCGCCAGAGACTCAAGCTCCACGACCGACGCGAAGTAATCCGCGTACCGCCTGTCGTCGATCAGCTTGCGCCACATCCGCTCGAAAAAGCCGCCGGTTTGTAGGACCTCGTCCAGCCTCTGGGCGACATCCAACTGTGGTTTCCGAATAGCCTGTTCGAACTGGCCGATGTAGCCGCCGGAAACAAATACCTGTACCCCCAGTGCCGACTGGGTGAAACCGGCATCCTCCCGGCGGCGTTTCAGCTCTGCGCCGAAGAACTCCCAGGCTGCTTGACGTGAACCATTGGCCATGGCCAACCACCCTCCGCTGCGCCGCAGTTGTAGGGCGCAGACTCCTGCCGAGTGTAGGCCGGACCCGTCACCATCGAGACACGAAGCGTGAAATCCGATGGGAAAGGGGAGGCCACGTCATGACTGAAAGCAGGGAGTGCTCGACGCTATGCGTCGAAGAAGCGGAGGACACCGTGAAGGAATTGCGTTCCGCACTCGCGAGGGCCGGAATTATTCTTCCGTCATTGCGGATCGACCCCACATCCAGGGCCCGCGAAGCCCCCTGTCCGCGCATCGAATTGGGCGGATGTTCCGTTGATACGGCCGCCCGCCTCACCGTCGCGCTGCTTCGCGGCGCCGGTGTCGAAGGCGAGGATCCGAAGTGGACCTGAACCGTGATCCCGGCCCCCGGGGCCTGCCCGTCGGCGCCTACGCCGTGGACACCCGCACCGGACAGGTCGGCAGGGTCATGGGGCACGAGGGGCCCTACATCCAGCTCCGCCCCTTCGGCGGCGGACGGGAGTGGGACTGCACGCCGGACGCGCTCAGAACCGCCACCGATTCGGAGCGGCTCCGCGCCGCCACCGCCTATGTGAACGCACGCAGCCGGGGTGAAGTCCCGTGACGTAAGGTGCGGGCGCATGGCCATATGGAAGTGGAGCAAGCCGAAGGTCGAGTCCAGATATCCGGCGCCGCTCACCATGCACCAGCTCTGGATGGTGTCGCTGAGCGCGCCGGTCAGCCGGGACAAGGACGCGTCCCGGACGACCCTGTATCCGTTCACCCGTATCGATGACCGCAAGGCCGCGAAGTGGCTGGCCGAGCAGTGGGAGATCACCGCGCCCGAGCAGCTGCTCGGGCGCCTGAGCGGGCTCGCGAGCACCGGCTACCGCGCCATGGCCCGGCGGAGGCTCGGCGTGGAGCCCCTGGCCTGGGACATCGCGCTCTACGTGGACATCTCACGGCGCGGCTTCGCCTGCGGGATGCTGAGCGAGGCCGACACCTGGGCGCGGCTCAAGAATGTCGTGCCGACGGTCGCGGGAACGTACGCCTCCTGGCAGGAGTACGCCGACCACTACCTCCTGGGCAGGCAGGTCTGGCGGGAGAGCCTGCAAGGCACCGAGGACCAGGACTTCCCCGCACCCCGGGCGGATTCCGACGCCCACCTCCGCGCCCTCCTCGACCCGGCGAACCGGACGAGCCCGTGGGCCCTCGCCCCCTGGGAAGCGATCAGCCGCCCCGACCAGGCGCGCCCAGACCGCCGGCGTTAGTGCTGCTGCGGCTTGTGCGCAGTCGCTTCGCTCGGGCGCACGATGACGTACCCCTCGCCCCGCAGCATCAGCTGCACCGCTTCCCCGGAACCACCCCTGATCATCGAGCCGACGGACTGCGAGCGGTGCAGGGAGGTGTCCAGGTTCGCGGTCCAGCCGACGACCGCGTCCGTGTCGACGTACACCGGCTGCTGGGGCGAGACCGGGATCACCAGCGGGTTGCCGTCGCAGACGAGGCCCAGCTGCCCGGCGCCCGTGAAGACACTGTTGAACAGGCCGCCGCCCGTGATGCCCGCGCCCTTCACCGTCTTGATCTCGTACGAGAGGGTCGCGTCGAAGCACAGGACGTTGCGGCCGTTGACGGTCAGGACGTCACCCGGCTCGATGTCGACGATGAAGCAGTTCTGTGCCTCGTTGGCGAACCATGCCTCGCCCTGCCCGCGCACCGCCATGAGCGGCAGGCCCTCGCCGGTCATCGCCCGCTTGAGCATGCCGCCCACGCCCTGGCCCTTGCGCTCGAACTGAAGGTTGCCGCGGTAGGCGATCATCGCGCCCTGCCGGGCATGCATCTCACCGTTGACCGCGTACTTGATGGACTTGGCGTTCTGCAGGGTCATCCCGGGGGCGACGGCCTGCTGCGCCATATGCTCCGTGGAGAACAGCTCACTCTTCATGCGCGCATTTTGCCAGGTCTGGGCGGTTCGGCCAGGGGGCGGGAGGCAACGGGGAGTCGGCAGAAGGCAGTTGACACCCCCGGCGGTCCGCGTCATCGTCGCGCCGGTGGAGAACATCGAGCTGACGGCCGTCGAACGGCGCGTGTGGCAGGCGTACGCGCGCGGCCGGACCGTCGACCTCCGGCCGGTGGACGGGGCCGAGGCCGACTCCGGGGCGGAGTGGGGGCCGGGGCGGACCGTGCGCGCCGAGGTGCTCCGCGCGCTGCTCGTCGAGGGGCCGCGCGAGACCGGCGAGACCCCGCTGCTGCGGCTCACCGGCGCACGGATCACCGGCAGGCTCGACCTCCAGTACGTCGACGTGGCGGCGCCGATCCACCTGTGGGCCTGCTACTTCGACGAGGTGCCCGATCTGTACGGGGCGCGGCTGCGGCAGTTGAACCTGGGCCGGTCCGTGCTGCCGGGCCTGCACGCCATCGCCCTGCGCGTCGACGGCTCGCTGCGCATGACCCGGTGCCGGATCCGGGGGCCCGTGCGGCTCGGCGGCGCGCGGATCTCGGGCGCGGTCTTCTTCGACCACGCGGAACTGGGGGAGGCGGGCGTACACCTCGACGAGCCCGTCCTCGCGCTCAACCGCGTCATCATCGACGACGACCTCCAGGCCGACGGGGGTTTCGTCGCGCACGGCCTGGTCCGCCTGGAAGGTGCGGTCGTCGCCGGGAACATCACCCTCGACGACGCCGTGCTCAGCAACCCCGGCGGCACCGCCCTGCACGCGCCGACCCTCAACGCGGGCGCGGACCTGAACGCGGCACGGCTGACGGCGTACGGGCGCATCAATCTGCGGGGCGCCCGCATACCGGGGTCGTTCAACCTGGAGGACGCGCGCCTCTCGAATCCGGGCGGCACGGCACTGCGGGCCAGCGGTGTGACCGCAGGGACGCTCTGGGTGAGCGGCAACGCCCGCATGACCGGGGCCGCCACACTGCGGGGCTCCCAGATCGACCTGCTGCGCATCGGCCTGGAGTCCTGGCCGGACCAGGTGCGCCTGGACGGCCTGACCTACGCGCGGCTCGGCCCGCACGAGCCCGCCGAACGCCGGCTCCGGATCCTGGAGCGCGACACCGACGGCTACATCCCGTTCGCCTACGAGCAGCTCACCGCGGCCTACCGCCGAAGCGGCGACGCGGCGGCGGCCCGCACCGTCCAGCTCGCCAAGGAGCGCCGCCACCGCGCGACGCTGCCCTCGTACGCCAGGGTGTGGGGGTACCTCCAGGACATCACCGTCGGCTACGGATTCCGGCCCACGCGCGCCGCGGTCTGGTTGTTCTCGCTGCTCCTGGTCGGAACGGTCACGTACGCCCTGCACCACCCGCGCGCACTCAAGCCGGACGAAGCGCCCGACTTCGACCCGTTCTTCTACACACTGGATCTGCTGCTCCCCATCATCGGCTTCGGTCAGGAGCAGGCGTATGCCGCGGAAGGGGTGTACCAGACACTGTCGTACGCGTTGATCGTCACCGGCTGGACCCTGGCCACGACCATCGCGGCGGGTGTCACGCGGGCGATCAGCAGGCAGTAGCGGCGATCGGCGACCCCGGCCACGGCTGTCGGACCCGTACGCGAGAATGGGACCCATGAGTCTGTTCCGTGATGACGGCGTCGTGCTGCGCACCCAGAAGCTGGGTGAGGCGGATCGCATCATCACGCTGCTCACGCGCAGTCACGGCAGGGTCCGCGCCGTCGCCCGTGGCGTGCGGCGCACGAAGTCCAAGTTCGGGGCGCGGCTCGAACCCTTCTCCCACGTCGACGTGCAGTTCTTCGCGCGCGGCAGCGAACTCATCGGCCGCGGGCTTCCGCTGTGCACCCAGAGCGAGACCATCGCTCCGTACGGTGGCGGGATCGTCACGGACTACGCGCGCTATACGGCGGGCACGGCCATGCTGGAGACCGCCGAGCGCTTCACCGATCATGAGGGCGAGCCCGCCGTGCAGCAGTATCTGCTGCTCGTGGGCGGCCTGCGGACCCTCGCCAACGGCGAGCACGAGCCGCATCTGATCCTCGACGCGTTTCTTCTCCGCTCCCTCGCCGTGAACGGGTACGCGCCCAGCTTCGACTCCTGCGCGAAGTGCGGAATGCCGGGCCCGAACCGCTTCTTCTCGGTGGCCGCGGGCGGCTCCGTCTGCGTCGACTGCCGGGTGCCCGGCAGCGTCGTACCCTCGTTGGAAGCCCTCGGCCTGCTCGGCGCGCTGCTCACCGGAGACTGGGAGACGGCGGACGCGTGCGAGGCACGGCATGCCAGGGAGGGCAGCGGGCTTGTTTCCGCCTATCTGCACTGGCACTTGGAGCGCGGGCTCCGCTCATTGCGGTACGTAGAGAAAACCACCTGAAGCACGTGAAGCACGCAGGTCACGTGACAGAGATCAGCTAGGTAGGAGAGAGCCCCCCATGGCACGACGCGGAATCCTCGGACGGTCCCGCCGTGAGTACAAGGTCCCCGAGCCGCACCCCTCGGGCGCCCGGCCGCCGAAGATCCCCGGTGAGCTGGTGCCGCAGCATGTGGCGTGCGTCATGGACGGCAACGGCCGCTGGGCCAAGGAGCGGGGGCTGCCGCGCACCGAGGGGCACAAGGTGGGCGAGGGCGTCGTCCTCGACGTGCTCAAGGGCTGCCTGGAGATGGGCGTCAAGAACCTCTCCCTGTACGCCTTCTCCACCGAGAACTGGAAGCGCTCGCCCGACGAGGTCCGCTTCCTGATGAACTTCAACCGCGACGTCATCCGGCGCCGGCGGGATGAAATGAATGAGCTGGGCATCCGCATCCGCTGGGTGGGGCGCATGCCCAAGATGTGGAAGTCCGTCGTCCAGGAGCTCCAGATCGCCCAGGAGCAGACCGTCGACAACGACGCGATGACCCTGTACTTCTGCGTCAACTACGGCGGGCGCGCGGAGATCGCGGACGCCGCGCAGGCCATCGCGCGCGATGTCGCGGCGGGCAGGCTCGACCCGTCGAAGGTGAACGAGAAGACCTTCGCGAAGTACATGTACTACCCGGACATGCCGGACGTGGACCTGTTCCTGCGCCCGAGCGGCGAGCAGCGCACGTCCAACTACCTGATCTGGCAGTCCAGTTACGCCGAGATGGTCTTCCAGGACGTCCTGTGGCCCGACTTCGACCGGCGCGACCTGTGGCGCGCCTGCCTGGAGTACGCCGGGCGCGACCGCCGCTTCGGCGGGGCGATCCCGAACGAGGAAGAGATCGCCAACAGCTGACGCGCAACGCGTTGTGGGGCCGCACCGGGGTCGGGGGGGGGCCACCAACCGGTGAGGGGTAATTCTGCGCGCCCACCCCGCCCGGG
>NZ_JBNNJZ010000080.1:0-23740 GCF_050270335.1 Streptomyces sp. NPDC059900 | reverse complement strand
CCCATGAGCAGGGCCCGGCCCAGCAGAGTCAGCATCATCGGGTGTTCGTCGTGCGAGGGCGGTGTCAGGGCGGCACATACGCGGAGGGCTTCCACCGCCTCGTGAAGATCGCTCAGGCTGCCCGTCATCTCGGCGCGCGCGGTCAGCGTGCCGGCGAGGTTCGCCAACGGCAGGGTGAGCTCGGGACTCCCCTCGGGAACGCTCCGGGCCGTGGCCCGCAGGATCTCGACGGCCTCGTGCAGGTCCGCCTCCGAGAACGTGCGCTGCCCCCGTACGAACAGCGCGTGCGCCCAGTTGGTGCGCGCGGTCACCAGACCGGGATGGCCGGCAGGTGTCAACTCCACGGCCCGGCGGGCGAGTTCGATGATAAGTGCCTCATCCTCGACGCCGGAGAACCGCTCCGCGCGGATGCACAGCGCGTTGCTCAGTACCGTCAGCCGCCCCGGCAGTGCGGGGTCCGAGGCGGTGGTCGCGTCCACGCACTCCTGCGCGGCGGCGACGGCCCGGTCCAGTTCCGCACGGTCGCCGGTGCGCTCGAACCGCGCAAGGAGCAGCGCGGTCAGATTGTTGTTGTACAGGGCGCGCGCCGGTCCGCGGGGGACCAGGGCGAGGGCCGCCGTCATGCACCGCAGGGACTCGTCCCCGTCGGCGGGCGAACCGGTGAGCCGGTTGCGCAGATGAAGCACGGATCCGAGGCCGCACAGAACGGCCGCCCGGTCCGTCGCCGCCGGGGCAGGCGCGACGGCCCGCTCCCCGGATGACAGGGCGACGGCCTCCCGGAACGCCGTCACCGCGCCGTCGAGATCGCGCGCGTCGCGCTGGTGCTCGTAGCGGGACATCAACGCGTTGGCCATGGCCGAGAGGGCCGCGAATCGGGTCGGGTGTCCGGCCGGCAGCCGTTGCGACGTGCGCCGGGCCTGTTCCACGGCTTCGTCGAGGTCGTCCACGCTGCCGGTCCGGTCGCCGCGCATGCGCAGCGCCACGCTGAGTTCCACGCGGAAGGGAGCGGCCTGGTCGATGTGGTCCGGCGCGTGCCGCTCAGCTGCTTGTACGGCCTCCACTGCCTCCACGGCTTCTGTGGCGGCAGCGACCGCGGCCTGGAAATGGCGCACCTCGCCGGACGCCTCGGCGAGACGCAGGAGGGCCTGCGCGCGCTCGGCAAGCGCGTCCACCGCCGCCCGCAGGGCCGGCGAGGGGGAGGCGTCACGGCTGCCGCGGCCGGTTCGGCGCAGCGCCTCGGTGAACCTGCGCAGGGGTTCGCGGTGGTCGCTCACCGGGCGGCGTCCCGTGGCGCGGGGGACGGTGCCGGACCGGGCGCTGGTGTCGGTGCGGGATCCGGCTCCGGCTCCGGTGCGGGCACGCGCGTCAGGGCGGACTCGGGTTGAGGTGCCGTCAGCTTCAGCAGGTCACCCCTGCCCTGGAGCCGGCAGGTGAGGGCCCAGCCCAACTCGGCGCCGAGAGACACCTGGTGGGCGATGCCGAGCTGCCGGGCGACATCGACGGCGTAGAGCCGGACCGCGGCCTCCGCGAACTGCGCGTATGCGTCGGCGGCCGTCGTGCCGCGCAGGGTGCCCCAGTACGAGCCCCGCGGCGCCGGCCGGCCACCAGAGCACCGCCACCGCTGGAGGGCGGCGGCTTCCGATGAGACTTCACGTTCCGTCACGGCCACCCCCATGATGCTGCTGCCGTGCGAGGCCGCTCGCCTGCCACACCATGATGCATGAGGCAATATAAGCAGGGGAGTTGACGGGTAACGCCACCGCGCATCGGACGACGATGTCGTACAGCCGCTGTACGAGATTCCGGCCCTCCCGCCTACGGAAGGTCACCGCCGCGGCTGGTCGGCCGACCGCCCGCGTCTAGCGTGTCGCTGTGCCGCCCCGGACATCAGGGGCATACGGGAGCCGAGTCGCCGGGGCAGGGATTCGGCCTGCACGCGCGGGAGGCACGCCAGTGACGTTCGAACAATTCCTGCAGCTCTACGAATCGGCGGAGCACGAGGGCCTGTGGCCCGTGTCCGAGTCCGACACGAACGCCCTGCTGCGGCGCATCCACGCCCACCTCGACCCCGCCGAGAACATCGTCCACGTCATCCGTTTCCAACTGGAGAACGGGATGGCGCCCAGTTTCCACCCGCGCAAGAACTACGACCCCGCCATCCTGGTCATCACTTCCCGGCGACTACTCCTGTTCGCCCGCCCTCAACTGCTCGTGCGGGCCGTGGAGAAGATCAAGGCGGCCACGACCGGCGGCGGGCCCCGGGAGGAGTTCCATCTGTCGGAAATGCTTCTGAGCGATCTCACGGGAACCTCCGGAATCCGCAACCCCACGTCGTTCGGCCTGACCCGCAACGTGGTCCTGCACCAGGCCGGCGGACGCATGGTGAAGATCGCCGGTATGGGCGCCAAGGCCAGCGAACGCACGGAAGCGGCTCTGCGGTCGGCCCTGGAGTCCACGCCGGTACAGGGCAAGGGCGGACGAGCGGCCATCGAGGCGTGCGTGCGACGCGGCAACACCGAACTGGCGGGAGGGTCGCAGGGCACGCCGGTCGACGAGGTCCTGGACCTCTTGGTCGACCACCTGGACGGCGAGTCACCTGTCCACGTGGCGGCCTTCCAGGACGCAGGACGCCAACGCCACCCCTGGTCGGTGCTGACACTCTCGCCCACCCGCCTCATCCACCAACTGCGCGCGGGCGACGAGGAACTCGTCGACATCCTCCACCTTGGCGCCGTCTCGAACCCCCGCTGGGGCAAGCGGCGCTTCATGCCCGCGTACCTCAAGCTCCAGCACCACGAGCGGGGCGAGGTCGCCTTCTACGCGTTCCAGGAGCGGGTGGTGGCGGACTTGGGCGCCGCGATAAAGCAGCGACTCGCGGACCTCGCCTGATCCCTGCCTGGTCGACGGTGACGCTGGGCGGCCGGCGCGGCCTCCGCCCGGTCGGCCAGGCCCTCCAGCCGTCAGCTGACTAGGCTCCGCCCGAAGCGATGGAGTCCGTCGGGGGAGAGCGCCACCGACCAGAGCTGATCGGTGTCTCCGGTGAGCGGACTCGGCTCGAGCTCCACGAGGGATTGGGCGCGCGGCTGGTTGTCTGGAGCGCAAGGTGCCTCCAGGCAACCAGTCCGGCTGTACCCATGCTGACCTGGTAGGAGGGTAGTTGGCGCAGCCTCCGGACGGGGCTGGTCCGGAACTGGACCGGATCTTGGTCTGGCGGCTCCGGTTCGGGTCGTGTTGCGTTCCAGTGTGACCAAGCCGAGCGTGTCGACCAGTAGGCGGCGCTTGATCCCTAGGACCTTCTTGCCGTCGCCGTATGCGTCGCGGCCGCTTCCCCACTTTCTCGTGCAACCCTCGGACGCCTTTGCGAGTCTCCTGTTTGCCGGACAATCGGCCACGCCTGGAAAGAACTAGGACAAAACCAACGAAACAGCACCTCATCGAAGCGGGATGTCCACCGGACGCCTCTGTCCCCTGCAGGAGCTCAACGCATGGCCAAGCACATACGCCCGACCACCCCGCCTCCGACGCACATCCGCGTCGCCACAGCGAACGCCTCGTCGGCGCCTCTGACCGGCGGCCTCCTTGCCGCGTCCGCGGGCAGGGCCGACGCGGCCGACTCCGTCACGCACGACAAGGCGGATTCCAACGGGGAGGACCACGGCGACGTCGCGTTCTTCGTGGGCAACGCCACAGCGTCCGGGGCAGAAGAACGCCGGGGACTTCGTCACCCTGAACCAACCGGCGAACGGCATCACGTCGGCCAAACGCACCACCATCAGCCAGAACGCCACCGGCGCGCCCGGCTCCTCCGCGGCGGGTAACGGCTGCGGCCGGGTCAGCGCCTACGGCGACTTCAACCACGACGGCCTCGACGACCTGGCGATCGGCGCCGGGCGCGAGAAGATCGGTACCGACCTCGACGGCGGCACCGTCGAGATCCTTCAGGGCTCGGCCTGCGGCCTGCCCGGTGGCGCCAACACCGCCGGCTCCTCTCACGGCCGCTGGGGCGCCGTCCCCGCCGCGACCGACATCAACGACGACGGCTACCCGATGTTCGGGGCGAACGCCGCCAACTGATCTGCAGTCATGCGTAGTTCATTCGTCCGGATGGCGGGCGATCCCGTCACGCCGAACTGCCGGACAGGCTCACCTCGGCGACCACTCGTTGCTCGATCAGCGCAGCAACACCCCGACTCGTCATCGTCAACAAGCAACCATGCGAAAGGCCCGTCCATGAAGCGTAAGCTCACGTTGATCATCGCGCTGGTCGTCACAGCTCTGTCGCCTACAACGGCGCACGCGGCGGTCAAGAAGGCCAAGCAGCCGCTCAGCTGCGAGTCGCGGACGTTCACCTCAAGACCGGGCCCTCACTTCAGCGACCCCGAGGACGCCGACGCCCAGATGAACATCATGGGCCCGATCATCGAATCGATCAACAGCGCCAGTTGCGGGCAGACCATACGCGTCGCCATGTACTCGATCGGCAGCACGCAGCCGGGCCCGGACTTCGCCAACGCCCTGATCGCCGCACACCAACGTGGCGTCATCGTCAAGGCACTGATGGACTCTCACAGCGACAACGCGACCTGGCAGTCGATGGTCACCGAGTTGGGCAACGACCCGCGAGCCTCCAGCTTCGCCGCGCTGTGCCCGGGCGGCTGCCTGACCCACTACTCCGGTTCCGCCCTGCACGCGAAGTACTACATGCTCAGCGGCGGGAGCGATGCGAACAGGACTGTGACCGTCAGCAGCGCCAACCCCACCTCCGCCCAGGTCAAGACCGCGTGGAACAGTGGCGTCACCGTCAAGGGCAACGTCGACCTGTACAACTCCTACGTCCGCTACTTCACAGCCATGGCCAAGGGGGCGCTCAACGGCCCGGGCCCATTGGTGCCCGACTACTACAACTCCACCAGCGGTCAGGCCGCCAGGACACTGTCCCCACCCTCTTACCAGTGGCCCAAGGCCCGCTCCAGAAGCGACACCTGGGTCGACTTCCTGAACAACATCAAGGCGCCGGCCACGATCAACATCGCCATGTGCCAGTGGACCTCTCACGGGCAGCCGGGCGACCGGAACTATCTGGAGCTGCCGAAGAAGCTGGTGAGTCTGGCAAGAACCGGCGTGAAGATAGAGATACTCTTCACCGCCGGCCAGGTTGATGGCAGCGTGCAGAATTACCTGAAGGACCGGCCGAACATCAACGTGCACGACACCACCCGCGGCACCGACGCGAACGGCAACGCTCTGCACTACACGCACGACAAATACATGATGGTCAGCGGCGGTTACGCGGGTGCGTCCAACTCTAGAATTGTGTTCGTCGGCTCCTCGAACTGGACGAGCAACGGCGTCTGGCACAACGACGAGTCGAACCTGAAGCTGGTCGGCCAGTCCAGCTACAACGCGTTCATGACGGACTGGCAGAACCAGTTCAACCGCTGTTGTGGGACCGAGGCGCGGCAGTTGAGCGCCGAGGAGCGCGCCGAGAATACGGCCCCCGAGATTCCGATCGATCCGAGGCAGATCCAAGAATAGGCATTCTCTGGCACCGCCAGCCGGTCACTGACCCACCACTGAGGGCACCGCAACGCGGTGCCCTCAGCTGGTGCGTGGCCTGTGCGTTGCGTCCGAACCCGTCAGCGTGGAGCTGACGCAGGGTATCCAGGTCCGCTTCGGAGAGGGGATGGGACACGGCCGGCTCACCCCCTCGTACGCACGGCATGACAGGTGACCGGTCAGGTGCTGACGCCTGTCAGGCGGGGAATGCTCCACATCTGCTGCTTGGAGGGGGACACCGTGTTAGCCACAATCACCGCAATAGCCGGCCTGGTCGGTTTGATCGTCTCGCTGGTGTTTGTTGCCGTCCAAACACGAGCCGTGTCGGAGCAAGTTCGTGTGTCGAACAACCTCAACGGCACGAACGGTCTGGACATGTGCTTGAGCGCCGTGCGTGAGATCTACTTCAAAATGCTGGACTACCCAGGGATGCGAAAGCACTTCTATGAGGGTGTTCCGTGCCCGACTGATGAGGTGGAGAGGGAAAGGGTGCAACTGCTCGCGGAAGCGTTGGCTGACGTCTTGGAGACGGGATTGATGGCGACCCGCCGGATTCCTGAGACAGAGTCGTTCGAGGACTGGCGCGAGTATTCCCGCTTCATACGAGACCACAGCCCTGTGATCCGCGACATGATGGCCGAGCATCCTCAGTGGTGGCCCGAGTTGCGTCGGTTGGGCTAGGAGCTGTCGTCAAATGTCACGCCCACATCAGGAGCGAGGCGAGGGTGACGGCTGCTGGGTAGGACTCGGCGGTCTTGTCGTAGCGTGTGGCGATGCCGCGCCATTGCTTCAAGCGGTTGAAGCGGCGTTCGACGACGTTGCGTCGTTTGTGGAGCTGCTTGCCGAACGTCGGCGGGCGCCCGCCGCGGCTGCCGCGCCGGAGCCGGTTGTGTATCTGGTCGGTCCGTTCCGGGATGGTGTGACCGATGCTCCGACGCCTGAGCCAGGCCCGGATCTCCTTGGAGCTGTAACTCGCATCAGGAGGCCCCTGGTCAAACTCATCAGCCGCGAATAGTCACGACCAGCGCTGCCGCCCAACCGCTGCAGCTGACTCAAGGTTTGCGAACTGGTTCTAGCCCGGCGCGCCGCTCACCCGGCGGGCTGGCCAGAGCGCACGCGGTCCGCACGGGGTCCGAAACCGTGGGCATGGGCCCAGGCGACGGCCTGTGCGCGGGTGCGGACCTGGAGCTTGGCGAACAGATGGTTGATGTGGGTCTTGACGGTGGCCTCCCCCACCAGCAGGCGCCGGCCGATCGCGCCGTTCGACAACCCTTGGGCGAGCAGCCGCAGTACGTCAGACTCGCGCGGGGTCAGCAGGTCCTGCGACGGTTCGGCCCGCCGCCGTTCGGTCGTATGGTCGGCGCCGCGCAGGGCGGCGGCCAACAGCCGCTCCTGGACGATCGGGTCCAAGGTGGTGTGCCGGGTGAGCGCGGCCTCGATCGCGCGGACGATCTCGGTCTTGCCGGCGTCCTTGGTCAGGTAGGCGCGGGCGCCGGCCTGCAGGGCGTCGAGAATCAGCTGATCGTCCGCCATGGTCGTCAGCACCACGACGGCCACGTCCGGGTGCGCCGTCACGATCCGGCGGGTGGCCTCCACGCCGCCCATCCCCGGCATGCTCAGGTCCATCAGCACCGCGTCCGGGGGCGTTTCGGCGACTTGGGCGATGGCCTCCTCGCCGTTCGCGCACCCGGCGACGACGTCGATGCCGTCCATCATGTCCAGCAGGGTCATCAGGCCTTCGTGGACCACCTGCTGATCGTCGACGACCACGACCCGAGCAGTCATGCGGGCACCTCCGCCTGCACGCGCCACCCCTGCGGGGTGGGGCCGGCCGTCAGGTCGCCGCCGACCAGCAGCAGCCGCTCGCGCATGCCGGCCAGACCGTAGCCGCCGTCCATCCCCGCTACTTGGGGCCGTGGGCCGGCCTCGCCGCCATCGGAGCCGGCGGGCCCGGACAGCACGGTCAGCCTCACCTGGTCCTCTTCGTAGTCCAAAGTGGCGGTCAGCTCCTGTCCGCGGGCGTGCTTGGCGGCGTTCGCCAGGGACTCCTGGGCGACTCTCAGCAACGCTAGCCCGACGTCCGGTTCGAGCGCGCGCGGGGTGCCGACCGGTGTGAAGGTCGCGGGCGCGCCGGAGGCGGTGCGGTGGTCGTGGACCAGCGCGGTGAGGGCCTCCGGCAGGGGCGGGGTGTCCGCACGCAGGACCGCGATCGCGCGGCGGGTCTCGGTCAGTCCGTCGACGGCGATCCGGCGGGCGTTGTGGACCCGTTCCACCGCCTCTTCGGTGCGCGGCGGATCCGCGGTGAGCAGCGAGTCGGTCACGTCCAACTGCACCGCCAGGGCACCCAGCGACTGCGCCAGGACGTCGTGGATCTCCCGGGCGACCCGGGTCCGCTCGGCCAGTGCCGCGGCCCGCTGCTCCTGCTCGTGCACACGCCGGGTCTGCAGCAGCAGTTCCTCTGCCTGCGCGTGCTGAGTCCCGATGCTGCGCCGGGTCGCGCCGGCGAGCTGGCAAGCCAGCAGGGCGGCGATCCAGGCGGCGACGCGCGCCCACGCCAGCCCGGGGAAGCCGGCCACGATCCCGCCGATCGCCAGCGCCAGGACGCCGGCTGCCAGCACGGCCGCGTTGACCAGCGTGGACAGGACCGCTCCGGACGACACCGCCGCCATTCCGACGATTGCCGTGGCCAGCATGGCCTCGGGTTCGAGGGTGACCAGGAGGTTCCCGCTGATCATTACGACGCCCAGGATCGGCACTGCCAACGCCTCGGGCACCAAAGATCCCGCACGGAATCCGGCCACGCACCACAGAGCCCAGGCGCCGCTCATCAGCACCACCAGTGCCCAGGTGGTGGCAGACCAGACAAGCCCGTCCGAGAACGGCAGGCCGACCAGCACCAGAGCCAACCCGAGCCCCCGGGGCAGCACATGCTGCCAGAGGTCAGCACGCGCCAGGAGCGGTGGCGGTGGCACGGGGTGCGCCGACGACGGCTTGCCTTCGGTGGTGATGACCATGGTTTCAGCTTGGCATGCACCTGTGCCCCGCAGCCGGGCCGGGGCCCGCCGGCAGGTGGAGGAGGGTGGAGAAGGGTGGAGGTATCCGCGCTCCACCCTCCTAGGCTCCTCGGCCGACGCCCGGGCCGTGGCACAGGTCCGACGCTGTGTGGACAAGAACCCCCTTCACCTACCGGCGGAAACCATGTCCACCTTGCAGAGCGCTCTCCTCATCAACGTCGTCGTGCTGCTCACGACCCTGCACGCCGACCTCGGCACCAAGGCGGTGAGCCGCGGACGCCTGCTCCGCCCGCTGATCGTCGCGGTGATCATCGTCCCCGTGTTCGTCCACACCTTCTTCGACAACGGGATCGGCCTGGCCATCGAGATCTGCGGCCTCGCGGCCGGCGTGCTGTTCGGCCTGCTCGCCGTCAGCCGGGTCCAGGTTTTCCGGGAGCCGGACGGCCAGGTCGTCGCCCGGGCGGGCCGCAGCTACGCGGCACTGTGGATCGGCCTGATCGTCGCCCGCTCGCTGTTCTCCATAGGCGCCACCTACTGGTACGAGCCCGAGCTGGGCCGCTTCTTCTTCCGGCACGGCGCCCCGCCTCAGGACATCGCCTCGATCGTAACCAACGGGCTGGTGTTCATGGCGATCGCCGCGCTGCTCACTCGCTCGGGAGCGCTGAAGGTGCGCGCCTCCGGGCAGCCCTGAGTCCCGGCCAGCCCCGTGGGCAGCGGCTGCTTCGTGCTCGAAGTCGAATCCGTTTACCCAACAGCCCTTGTACAGCCAGACATTGGGATCCGCCTGGTCGTGGGAGCCGCCGCAGCCGGCAGACCCCGGCCCGACGGACCGGACAGAAGAAAGGTGCAACACGCATGGGTGCCAGCGACGCCGTCGACCAAACCGGCACGGGGGGATACGACCCGGCTCAGCCGCCGGTTCCCGCGCCGGGCAGGAGCGAAGGGGGTGCCTCGGGCGAACGGCTGGTGCTGTTCACCGACGCGGTGACCGCGATCTCGATCACTTTGCTGATCCTGCCGCTGATCGATCTCGTCCCGGAGGCCGTGGCCGCCCACCAGCAGGCCAGCGAGGTGCTCACCGGTCACCTCGACCAGATCTGGAGCTTCCTGCTCAGCTTCGCGGTCATCGCAAACATCTGGCGGGAGCACCACCGGACCTTCTCGTCGGTCGCGAGGGTCACCCGCTCATTGATGGTGTGGAACACGGGATGGCTGCTGTCCGTCGTCGTGCTCCCCCTGCCGACGGAGATGATCGGCGCCTTCGGCCGTGACCGGTTCGCGGCGGCGTTCTACTACACGGTTCTCCTGGCGAGCATGGTGTGCCGGCTGGCGATGCTGAGGATCCTGAAAACCACCCCGGGACTGGTCGAGGGAGACGGTGAAGAGGGCCGTCGGAGGATCAAGAATTTGTACACCGTGAGCTGTCTCAACGTCCTCCTTCTGGTCCTGGCTCTTGTCCTCGCCCTCGCCGTACCCGTGCTGCAGTACTACAGCCTGCTGCTGCTCGTCCCGCCCAGGCGGGCGTTCCTTCGGGGCCGGCGCGCCCGCTGACCCGCAGTCAAGGGGGAGGATCGCGTTCGAGGTTCCGGTGCCGATCACGCTCTACGCGCGTGCGGAGGTCCTGCAACCGGAACCCCAGTCGCACCAGCGGAGAACAAGGCCGACTCGACAAAGCGCTCCCTGGTCCGCAGCAGTGAAGCAGTTCTGAAGCACTACGGGGGCGCAGATTCGTGGTGAGTGGGTCCGGACGGTTGTTGAAGGGCTACGAATAGTGGCTGCGCCCTGTGGGTGCCTGAAAGGGTAGATCTTCTTTCAGGCACCCAACTTGAGGTTCTAGAAGAACCCGAGCTTCTTCGGGCTGTACGAAACAAGGAGGTTCTTCGTCTGCTGGTAGTGCTCCAGCATCATCTTGTGCGTCTCGCGGCCGATGCCAGACTGCTTGTAGCCGCCGAACGCCGCGTGCGCGGGGTACGCGTGGTAGCAGTTCGTCCAGACCCGGCCCGCCTGGATCGCGCGGCCCGCCCGGTAGGCGGTGTTCATGTCGCGCGTCCACACGCCGGCGCCCAGGCCATACAGCGTGTCGTTGGCGATCTTGATGGCGTCGTCGAAGTCGTTGAACGACGCGACCGAGACGACCGGGCCGAAGATCTCCTCCTGGAAGATCCGCATCCGGTTGTCACCCTCGAAGATCGTCGGCTGGACGTAGTAGCCGCCGGCCAACTCGCCGTCGTACGTGATGCGCTGGCCGCCCGTCAGGACCTTGGCGCCCTCCTGCTGGCCGATGTCCAGGTAGGAGAGGATCTTCTCCAGCTGGTCGTTGGATGCCTGGGCGCCGATCATCGTGTCGGTGTCCAGGGGGTGGCCGGGCACGATCTGCTCGGTGCGGGCGACCGCCGCCTCCATGAACTCGCTGTAGTGGCCCCGCTGGACGAGGGCACGTGACGGGCACGTACAGACCTCGCCGTTGTTGAGGGCGAACATGGTGAAGCCCTCGAGCGCCTTGTCGCGGAAGTCGTCGTTGGCGGCCCACACGTCTTCGAAGAAGATGTTCGGCGACTTCCCGCCCAGCTCCAGGGTCACCGGCTTGATGTTCTCCGAGGTGTACTGCATGATCAGCCGCCCCGTCGTGGTCTCCCCGGTGAAGGCGACCTTCGCGACACGCGCACTGGAGGCCAGGGGCTTGCCCGCTTCGACGCCGAAGCCGTTGAGGATGTTGACGACACCCGGCGGCAGCAGGTCGGACACCAGGCTCATCCAGTAGTGGATGGAGGCCGGGGTCTGCTCGGCGGGCTTGAGGACGACCGCGTTGCCCGCCGCGAGCGCTGGCGCCAGCTTCCATGTCGCCATCAGGATCGGGAAGTTCCACGGGATGATCTGCGCGACGACGCCGAGCGGCTCGTGGAAGTGGTAGGCGATGGTGTCCTCGTCCACCTCGCTCAGCGACCCCTCCTGCGCACGCAGGACCCCCGCGAAGTAGCGGAAGTGGTCGATGGCGAGCGGGATGTCGGCGGCCAGCGTCTCGCGGACCGGTTTGCCGTTCTCCCAGCTCTCGGCCACCGCGAGCTGTTCGAGGTTCGCCTCCATGCGGTCGGCGATCTTCCGCAGGACGTCCGCGCGTGCGGTCGGGGACGTACGGCCCCAGGCGGGCGCGGCGGCGTGCGCCGCATCCAGGGCCCGCTCCACGTCCTCGGCCGTGCCGCGGGCGATCTCGGTGAAGGGCTGGCCGTTGACCGGGCTCGGGTTCTCGAAGTACTGGCCGCGGGCGGGCGGCACGTACTCGCCGCCGATGAAGTGGTCGTAGCGGGCCTGGTAGGAGACAACTGCGCCGTCGGTGCCGGGCGCTGCGTAACGGGTCATCTTGCTGGCCTCCCGGGGAAGGCTGCCCGCCGTTGGGCAGCTCTCGCCCGGAGAGTAGGAGCGCCGACGTTGCACATACGTTGCAGGAGGCCGGCGGCTCGTCCAGGGCGCCTACCCGGCGTCGGTCAGCTCCGCGTCCAGCCCCCGGAGGCGGGCGAGCACCGATGGGGTCGCCCGTACCTGCGCCAGCGCACGCCACACCGGCAGATCGTCCTCGCCCCACGGGGTGCCCACCCAGTCGGCCAGGAGGTCGGGGTCACGGCGGGCGATCAGCGCCGATCTCAGCTGATCCGTGAGCCTGCGCCGCAGCCGTGCCACGGCAGGTGCCTGCGAGGCGGGCAGGAGCGGGCCCGCGTACGCGGCGGCGGCCGCGGTGACCGCCCCCGAACCGAGCCGCCGCTCGACGGCGTCGACATCCGACTCCACCGGCACCGAAAGCCGGTAGGGGCGCGATCTCAGCAGCTCCGGCCCGAGCAGGCGCCGCAGCCGGGCCAGCTCGGCCCGCAGCGTCACCGGCGTCACCGACTCGTCCTCGTACATCGCGCACAACAGCTCGTCGCCGGTCAGTCCCTCCGGGTGGCGGGCCAACAGGAGGAGGATCTCGCTGTGCCTGCGGCTCAGCCGCACCTTCCGACCGTCGATCAGCAGCAGCGCCTCGTCCCGGCCGAGCGCGGTGAGCCCCACGCAGTCGCCGGCCCGCACCGGCGGCGCCAGCAACGCCAGCTGTGATTCCGCCGCCCGCGCCACCGCCTGTACGAACGCCAGGCTGTGCGGATGCGCCAGACGGTCGCCCCCGGTGATGTCCACCGCCCCGAGCAGGCGCCCGGTGCGGGGATCGTGCACCGGGGCCGCCGCGCAGGTCCACGGCTGGACGCGCCGGATGAAGTGCTCGGCGGCGAACACCTGCACCGGCCGGTCCACCGCCACCGCCGTACCCGGGGCGTTCGTGCCCATCGCGGACTCCGCCCACCGCGCACCCGGCACGAAGTTCATCCGACCCGCCTTCTGCCGGGTCGCGGCGTGACCCTCGACCCAGAGCAGCCTGCCGTGCGCGTCACACACCGCGAGGAGGTGCTCGCCGTCCATCGCGAACGTGCCCATCAGCTCACGGAACAGCGGCATCACCCCGGCCAGCGGATGCTCGGCCCGGTACGAGCCGAGGTCACCGTCGGTGAGCTCCACCGCCGCACCGGTGTCCTCCGGGCTGACCCTGGCGCTGGCCGAGCGGCGCCAGGATTCGGCCACCACGGAGCGCACCGGCCGCGTGACCGTCCCGGCCTCGGTGAACCTCTCGTGGGCGCGCCGCAGTATCCGCACCCGCTCGGCGGGATCTGCGCCGGCCTCCAGGGCCACCCATGGTTCGGTCAACTCGGCCTCCCGGGACGGCGGTGCGGTGCTGCCATCGTCACCCCGGGAGCGTGCCCCGACAAGCACCGCGACGAGGGTCGCGGCGTGAGCCGGACGGTGTCAGGCGGAGTTGACCAGGCGGATGTAGCGCGTCCAGTCCCAGTTCGGCCCCGGATCGGTGTGGTTGGCGCCGGGCACTTCGACGTGACCGAGGATGTGCTTGCGGTCTTTGGGAATGCCGTACGTATCGCAGATGGCCGAGGTCAGCAGCGCCGACTGTTCGTACATCGCGTCGGTGAAGTATTCGGGCTTGTCCACCCATCCTTCGTGCTCGATACCGATGCTGCGGGTGTTGTAGTCCCAGTTCCCCGCGTGCCAGCCGACGTTGCGCTCGCGGACGCACTGGGCGATGTGGCCGTCCTTGGAGCGCACCACGTAGTGGGCCGAGACCTTCTTCGCCGAGTTCTGGAAGATGGCGAGCGTGTCGGCGTAGGTCTCCTGGGTGACGTGGACGATCACGTAGTCGACGGGGTAGGTGGCGGGGCGGTTGGCGGCCGTGTAGTTGGAAGTGCTTGCCGGGACCCATTCGGCGAGGGGGTAGTCGACCGCCCGGGGGCTGGCGGTGGCGCGGGTGGCGGGGAGGAGCGCGGCGGGGACGGCGGCCAGGGCCGCTCCCTGCAACAGCGTGCGCCTGCTGGGGAATCGTCTTGCTTGTTCCATGGCCGTCCTGCCTCTCGGTGGGGGGAAAGCTGGACTTCTCAGTGGGGCAGCAGCGTGGCCGTCTCTCGCAGCCGCGCGTGCAGCCCTCGGTGAGTCTCGCGTGCGGGCAGCCATTCCTTGCGGAGCTTGGCCACGCAGGTGTAGTTGGTGTCGCAGACGTTGGCGAGCGGCGATTCGACGGTCTGCGTCGCGAACTGGTAGGCGTCGAGCTCGCTGAAGCCGTAGTCGCGGACCAGCCACTGCACCAGATCGAGCTGGGATATTCGGAAGGCGTCCTCAAGAGGGCGTGCCGAGCCGGTGGAGATGATGTGGGTGTCGGACTCCAGGCGCGGCCAGGGCGTGCTGATCCCCTTCAGGAGTTCGACGATCACCACGGTGTTCATGGCGCACTCCACGGCGACTCCGCAGGTCTCTCCCTCACCCTGCCGCGCGTGCCCGTCGCCCAGACTCAGGAGTGCGCCCTCCACGTTCACCCCGAGGTAGCAGGTGACGCCGGCCCGCATCTCGGGCGTGTCCATGTTGCCGCCGTGCGCGTCCGGCACCAGCGCCGAGCGCACCTCCAGATTTGCCGGTGCGACGCCGACCGTGCCGTGCATCGGATCCATCGGCAGCGCGATCTCGAAGTCGCCGTCGCGCGCACTGAAGTGCGCGGTGCGCCGGTCACGGTCGAGCTGCCATATCCACACGGTCTCGGGCAGCGGCGGCTGGAGCGATGCGGTGGTGTGGGTGGAGGTGAGGGCCCCGAAGAGCGGAACCGTGGTGGATGCCGCCCAGTCACGGGCCGGTTCGATCGACACGAAGTGCACGGCGACGGTGTCGCCCGGCTCGGCGCCCTCGATGTGGAAGGGGCCGGTCTGCGGGTTCAGGTAAGGGAACCGGCAGACCTCGGACACCAGGTCCTTCTCGGAGCGTACGTTGCCCGCGAAGCAGTCCTCCGTGAACAGGTCAAGGACCGTGCCCGGAGCGATCCGTGCCACGGGAGGCGCACCGCCGAACGTCCAGGCGTACTGGCCCGGCTCGGGTCGCACGGTCAGGATGCGTGGCTGGCTCATGGCAGGGCTGCTCCGCTCTCTCGCTCGTTGGGGAAGCCGGAGGCCTGGTACGGCCCGGTGGCGCCGTACGGCCCGATGACTCCGCAACGCGGCAGCCCCGGATCGCTTGCCCTCCACACCTGAATCCCCCGATCCGCGTGGACACGAAACCGCCGTCCGGGCGTTGGTGTCCCGCGTCAAATACGTTACGGCGCAGGCAGGTTGAGGTGGAAGGGCTCGATCTGAATCTGTGTACAGCACCGTGACTGTGGATAACACGGTCACCCGTGCGAGGGACGGGACAGGGCGGGCCGGCACGGGACGGGCGCGGCGCGGCCGAGGGTTCAGCCCAACGCGGCGGCCCCCACGGCGGCCTGCTCCTCGGCGCGGGCCGTGGCGGTCGCCGCCTGCGCCGCGTCACCGAGCCGGTCGGCCAGCCGGGCACGGGCCCGCCAGTTGTAGGGGCAGACGGGACGCAGGTTGATGCGTTCGCTGAGCAAGGTGCGCGCCAGGTCGTGCCGTCCGGACCGGATGGCTGCCTCCACCAGCGTGCGCTGGACGGCGTCGCGCTGGGCGTGGCTGCCGCCGAAGGAGTGCAGGCGGTAGCGGATCGGGGCGAGCAACTCGACCACGCGGCCGTACTGCCGTTGCCGGTAGGCGATGAGCGCGCGGCACACCGGGATGCCGATCTCGCGGGTCATCGCGTGGTTCGACACGGCGGGGCCGCTTCGGTCGAGCCACTGCTCGCGGTCCTTCACCAGGCGTTCGGCATCGGAGAGACGCCCGGCCCCCGCGTACGCCATCACGGCATGGACGTCGTTGAAGGCGTAGTAGGCGCCGTCCCCGCGTCCCGCCCACGCCCGGGCGAGCGCTGCCCAGCGGGGCTCGACCTCGATGTCGGCCAGGAGCAGCCGCCACAACAGGGCGGAGGCGTCCAGGAGTTCCATGGCGACGGGCTGTGATGCCTCGTTGTGGAGCATGCTGTCGTAGACGCCCAGGACCCGTTCGATGCTCCCCGCCTCCAGCGCGTACAGGGCGTAGTGCCACGCGTTGTGCACGGACAGGTAGTTGCCCTCGGCCCAGTCCTCGGTCCGCGCGTCCAGGTAGCGGATCCCGTCGCCGAAGAGTCCCCGCATCTCGTACGTGTGGACGACCGCATGGATGCCCCACACGTCCCGCGGGTGCCGTTCGACAGCCCGCAGCCCGATCTCCTCGGCGTGGCCGTAGTGCCCGGCCTCTTCGAGGCCGAAGGCGTACATGCCCAGCAGCGGGCCGAAGTGCGGGTCGTCGGCGTCCCAGGCGGAGAGCGCGCCCCCGATCCGGTCGCGCAGCCGCTGGGCGTTGCCCGTGAAGAAGTCGATCTGGTGACCGACGGCGAGAGCGAGGGCGTCGCGGGGGAACTCGGTGCTGATCTCACCGAGGATCTCGCCCGCACGCAGCATGTCCCCGTCCAGCCATGCCCCGGCGGCAGCGGTGTGCATCTTCTCGCGCGGCGAGAGCCTGGCAACATCGACCGCGCCCCGGAAGGCACCGAAGGACCGCCGGGCCTCGGCGGCCTCCTTCTCCTCGGTGCCCAGAAGCCTGAGATAGGCCCCGAAGACGTGCGCCATCGCGGAATCCGGAGAGGCCGTCACCATCTCCTGCGCCTCGTCGGCGACTTCCTCACGGAAAAACAGCAACGCATCGAGCGCACGTTCGTAGTGGCGCGCGGCTTCGCCTCCGGTGCCACTCAGGACGTGATCATGCCGGTCCGTCTCCATCGCAGTCCCTCTTTTGTCGGCTGCGTCCAGTCTCGCGACTGCGCCCGCACGACACGAGGGTGACGACGCCCGATTCACCGGAACGACACAGTGCGGCGCTGCACTGTGGCCGTTCTTGATCCACGGAGTCGCCGCGGGTTCGGGCCCCTACTGAGGCATTCGGACGCGTACGGCCCGGAGTGCCCAGTCGAGTACCGGTGCCAGACTCTCCGGTGCGGGCCATCCGTTGATCACCGCGAGCAGGGTGAGGTAGCGGTCCCTGCGGGGGTCGTCCATGGTTTCCAGGCGGGTCACCAGGCGGTGGCGCAGGGCGGTGTCGTCGGGGCGGCCCAGGATGTGCGCGTAGTGCCCCGCGAGTGCCGTGACGACGGGCTCGGCTTCGGGCGAGGCCGGGTCGGTGCCTGCCGCAAGGGCCGGGGTCACCCGGGAGCGGAGGGCCTCGGCGAGGACGCGCGGCAGGCCGGTGCTGTCGTCCGGGGCGCGGTCGGCCGCCAGGTCTCTGGCCATGCCCTGCATGGAGGAGCGGAACCCCGGGTCCTGGAGCATCCCGGCCAGCTCCACCCACGCTTCGACCTGCTCGGTTGCGGGGTTGTCGGGCAGTTCGGGCGTCAGGGAGCGGGTGACCGCCGCGAAGGAGGGGTGGTCGTACAGGCCGTCGAAGACGGTGTGCAGGAAGTCGTCGATCAGGCGTTGGCGTTCGTCTTCGGAGAGCTTGGCCAGCTTGTGCATGAGATCCAACTCCTCGGGGGTGGAGCCGCGTCTGGCCACCGCCGTCAGGACCGCGCGCCGCAGCCGCAGCACCCGGATCTGCACCTCCAGGGCGTCCGCGTGGGCCGCGGCGACCTCGGGCAGCGAGACCTCGCGGTCCACGACCTTCCGGATGGTGGGAAGGTCAAGTCCCAGGTCACGCAGGGTGCGTACGAGATCGAGGCGGGCGATGGCGTCGGTGCCGTACAGGCGGTAGCCGGCCGGGCTGCGGTCGGCGGGCGGCACGATTCCCGCGTCGGAGTAGAACCGGACGGTCTTGACCGTCAGTCCGGTCCGCCGCGCCAGATCACCGATCGAATAGAGCGTGTCGCCGTTCATGCCCCCACCTTCATGTCTCCCCCTACTGGAGACTCAAGCCCCGCCACCTACGGGGGAGGAGTGCGTGCGCGTCTGCCGTACAGCCGCGGTCTCCAGGGCCGCGATCAGCTGGCGGATCGCGGGAGACAGCGGCCCCGCCCGCACGGCAAGACTGACGGGCGAGCGCGAGCCGAGCAGCGGCCGGAAGGCGATACGGCGGGCCGGGGGCAGTTCACCCACGAGGTCGAAGACGGTCCAGGACGGCGATCCGCCCGCAGCGTCGGTGGCGATCGCCGCCAGCGTCTCCTGCAAGGTGGTGAAGTGCGGTCCTGGAGGTACGTCGGTATCCGAGGTCCGCAGCAGCCCCGTCACCAGGTCGTGAAACGCGGGGTTGCGGTCCCGCGGCGCCAAGCGCAGCGGCAGACCCGCGAGATCGGCCGGCTCCAGGCGTGGCAGGGCTGCCAGGGGATGCGTCGCGGGCAGCGCGATGAACAGCGGATCGTCCCAGACGTGCACCATGGCCAGTCCCGGCAGCGGCCTACCGCCCCGGACGAGCGCGGCGTCCGACTCTCCGCTCCGCAGGGAGTCGATACGCCGCTCACGGGTGTCCTGGACCAACCGGACCCGAAGCCCCGGAGCCTGATCCGCCAGCGCGTCCAGAGCCGGATGCACGCGTTCCGCGAAGGCCCGGGCGGTGCCGAGCCGCAGCACGCCCTGCCTGCCGGAGACGATCTCGGCGGCCACCTGGCCCACGCGCGCGGCGGAGGCCAGGGCGGCCCGCGCTTCCGGCAACAACTGCTCCCCGGCAGCGGTCAGGCCCACGCGACGGGTGGTTCGGTCGAAGAGACGTACACCCAGCTCCCGTTCCAGACGGGCGATCTGCTGGCTCACCGAGGCCTGCACGACGTGCAGCCGCCCGGCCGCCCGCCCGAAGCCGCCCTCGTCCGCGACCGCCACGAAGTACTCGAGCTGCCGGAGCTCCACAGCTGTCGCCCCCTCCCGAGACCGGTTCGCATCCTCGCGCATTCATCAGCACAAGTGATCACTGCCTTCATGAACGGCTTCTTGGACGTGCTGAGTTCCCGCGGTGGACTGGTTGTCACGACCATCACCACGGCACCGGAGGAGTACGAGATGGAGCGTGACCCGCAGGCCCTGATCGTCCACGCACGAGACGCGGAGGAAGTGTCCTTGCCCGGAGGCGGCCGGTTCCGGCTGTTGGAGGACAGCCGGGCGACCGGTGGGCTGCTGGGAGCCAACCGGCTCGTCCTGCCCGCGCGCGCCGACGGCACACGCCCGCACCACCACCGCCTGTCGACGGAGCTTTTCCATGTGCTCGACGGAACCATGGAGTTCCTGCTCGACGGCGGTGTGACCGCCGTCGGCGCGGGCGGTCTGATCGTGGTGCCGCCCGGCACGGTGCACGCCTTCGGGGCGTCGGCCGACGGCCCGGCGGAGTTCTTCGCCGTGCTCACTCCGGGGATCGAACGGTTCGAGTACTTCCGGCAGCTGGGACGTATCGCACGAGGCGAGGCAGGCTGGGACAGCATGGACGACATGCACGACAAGTACGACGTGCATTTCGACGGCGGACCGCAGTGGCGCTGACGAGCGAGGGGCCACCCGAAACGGTGCACAGGGAGTCACGCCCGCAGGCAGATGAACCACAAGGAGAGGCCGAACAGCTGCCCATGGCGCACGGCGAACGGATGGTCGCCGCTAGACGGCCGCCCCCGCCGGATCGTCGAGCACCGCCCGGACGACCGAGTGCGCGGCCCCCAGCAGCGGGCCGTCGGATCCCAGCCCGGAGACCGCGACATCGCAGGTCGTGCCCGCCGTGCGGCGCCGCAACTCGCCTTCCAGGGCAGGCAGCAGCCAGGGCGCAAGCCGCGACAGGGCCCCGCCGAGCACCACCGAACGCGGATCGAGCAGATTCACCGCACCGGTCAGCGCGATGCCCAGTGCGGCCCCGGCACCCCGCAGTGCCTCGCGTACGCCCTCGTCGCCCCGCCCGGCACGCTCCGCGAGGAGCCCGACGCGATCCGTCCCCGGATCGAGGCCCGCCGCGCGCAACACCGCTTCCTCGCCCGCGTACTGCTCCAGGCAGCCGCGACCGCCGCAGGGACACGCCGGGCCGTCCGGCCACACCGGCACATGCCCCAGCTCGCCCGCGAAGCCACGGGTCCCGCGCAGCAGCCGCCCGTCGACGACCAGGGCGGCGCCGATGCCTATCTCCGCCGATACGTGGAGGAAGTCCGGCGGCACCCCGTCGCCCAGCCACAGCTCGGCCAGGGCGCCGAAGTTGGCTTCGTTGTCCACGGTCAGCGGCAGCCTGCCCGGCAGCAGCGCGCCGAGATCGACGTCCTGCCAGTCGAGGTTGGGAGCCCGGACCACCGTCCCGGAATCGCGGGCGACCAGGCCGGGGACGGCGACGGCCAGTCCTGCAGGGCGAAGACCCGCCCGGCGGGCCTCGTCGATCACCTGTCCCACCAGCGCGACGAGTTCCTCGAGGACGGGTTCGGGCGCCCGCCCCCGGTTGTCGCCCTGCCGCACGGCACGCGCGCGTACCTCTCCGCGCAGGTCGACCGCGCACACCGAGAGATGATCGACGCCGACCTCGGCGCCGATGCCGGCCGGTCCGCTCCCGCTGACCGCGAGCGCGGAACCGGGACGCCCCACCCGGTTGCCGGGGCGCTCGGGACCCAGCTCGTCCAGGAGCCCGGAACGGATCAACTCGTCGACCAGGGTGGAGACGGCGGCCCGCGTCAGCCCGATCCGGGTGGCCACGGCGGCACGGGACAGCGGCCCGTGCGCCGCCACGGCGTACATGACGCGCGAGAGATTGCGGCGGCGCATCCCCTGCTGGGTGTCGGGCAGCGGAGCTCCGGACGAGCCCCGGCGCGCGTCGTGCGGTGGTGCGGTCATGCCCCCGTCAGTCCCTGTTCTTCCGTCCTCATGGCCGTGCGTCCTGCTGGCCCGTGACGCCGAGCAGCGGCGCCGCGTCGGAGACTACCCCGGCGATCCGGGCGAGCGTGGGTTCGTCCCGCTCTACGGGGGGCAGTACGGGCCCCTCGGCCGTGCCCCAACGCCGTGCGACGGCCGCGGGATCCTCGCCCGTGAGGAGGCCGGCGGCCTGTGCGGCGGCGCCGAGCGCGACCAGTTCCTTCGCCTCGGGCACCTGGACGGCGCGTCCGGACAGCCGCCGCACGGTGTCCTGCCAGGCGGTGCCCCGTGCCCCGCCGCCGATGAGCAGGAGCGGAGCCGAACGGTCCGCGTCCGCTTCCAGGACCAGGTCCAGGGCGCCGAGCAGCGAGTGCACGGCCCCGTCGTAGGCCGCTTGGAGAAGTTGCCCCGCAGTCGTGTCGTGCCGCAGGCCGTGCAGCAGCCCCGAGGCGTGCGGCAGGTCAGGGGTGCGCTCGCCGTCCAGGTAGGGCAGCAGGGTGACGGCGCCGCCCGCCTCCACCGCCTCCCGGTCGAGGCTCAGCAGCGCGGCCACCCGGTCCACGGCCTGGGTGCAGTTGAGGGTGCAGGCCAGCGGCAGCCAGTCGCCGCGCGCATCGGCGAAGCCCGCCACCGTCCCGGTGGGGTCCGCGGGGCGCCGCCTGGAGACCGCGTAGACGGTGCCCGATGTTCCCAGGCTCAGCACCGGGGTGCCGGGGCGCAGGCCGAGCCCCAGGGCGGCCGCGGCGTTGTCGCCGGTGCCGGGGGCGACCAGCGTGCCCTTGGAGAAGGGCAGTTCGCCGCCGCCGCGTACGGTGCCTGCGACCTCGCCGGGGCCGACCACCCGGGGCAGCAGGTCGGGGTCCAGGCCGACGAGTCCCAGGATCTCTTCGTCGTACGCCTCCGTTCCTGACGCCCACCATCCCGTGCCGGAGACATCGCCCCGGTCGGTCGTGCCGGATCCCGTGAGGCGTTCGGTGAGGTAGTCGTGGGGGAGGCGTACGGCCGCGGTGGCGCGGGCCGCTGCGGGCTCGTGCTCGCTGAGCCAGGCCCACTTGGTCACCGTGAAGGAGGGGCCCGGCACGCTGCCGACGCGTTCGGCCCACGCCTTCGGGCCCCCCAGGCGGTCCACCAGCGAGCGGGCCTGCGCCGCCGAGCGCACGTCGTTCCACAGCAGGGCGGGCCGCACCGGCCTGGAGTGCGCGTCCAGGGTGACCAGGCCGTGCTGCTGGCCGCCGACCGACACCGCGGCGGCCTCGCGCGCCGCGGCTCCGCACTGGTCGAGCGCCGAGCGCAGGGCGTTCCACCACTCCTCGGGGTCGCTCTCGCGGGCGGCCCCGGAGCTGACGCGGTGGGGGGCCTGACCGCTTGCCACCACCCTGCCCGTGGCGGCGTCGACGACCAGGACCTTGGTGGACTGCGTGGAGCTGTCCACGCCGACGACGAGGGGCCCGTCGGCTGCTGGCGCTGATGACATCGGGGGTCTCCGTTCCCGCGGCTCTTTCCGGGCTCGCCCGGACTTCTTTCCGTCCGACCTTCCCAGGGATGCCTCCGGATACTAATTTGTTAACCGCCATGACGAAATAGTCGCGGCAGGCGCACATCCACGGGCACTCAGCCGTGCCCGCGTCGGCCGCGCAGCCGTGCACCAGTCATCCAGGGAGCCGCACATGACGTACCAGCCCGTTCCTGAGGACAAGTTCACCTTCGGCCTGTGGACCGTCGGCTGGCAGGGAAGGGACCCGTTCGGCGACGCCACCAGGGCGGCCATCGACCCGGCCGACTCCGTGCGTCACCTGGCCGAACTGGGCGCCTACGGAGTGACCTTCCACGACGACGACCTGATCCCCTTCGGTGCTTCGGACACCGAGCGCGAATCGCACATCAAGCGATTCCGGCAGGCGCTCGACGCGACGGGCCTGGTCGTGCCGATGGCGACCACGAACCTGTTCACCCACCCCGTCTTCAAGGACGGCGGGTTCACCGCCAACGACCGGGACGTGCGCCGCTACGCGCTGCGCAAGACGATCCGCAACATCGACCTCGCGGTGGAACTGGGCGCCCGGACCTACGTCGCATGGGGCGGCAGGGAAGGCGCCGAGTCCGGCGGGGCCAAGGACGTGCGCGTCGCTCTGGACCGCATGAAGGAGGCCTTCGACCTGCTGGGCGACTACGTCACGGAGCAGGGCTACGACCTGCGCTTCGCGATCGAGCCCAAGCCGAACGAGCCGCGCGGCGACATCCTGCTGCCCACCGTCGGGCACGCCCTCGCCTTCATCGAGCGCCTGGAGCGATCCGAACTCTTCGGCGTCAACCCCGAAGTGGGCCACGAGCAGATGGCCGGACTCAACTTCCCGCACTCCATCGCCCAGGCCTTGTGGGCGGGCAAGCTCTTCCACATCGACCTCAACGGCCAGACCGGCATCAAGTACGACCAGGACCTGCGCTTCGGCGCGGGCGACGTGCGCAGCGCCTTCTGGCTGGTCGACCTCCTGGAGAGGGGCGGTTACGAGGGGCCGCGGCACTTCGACTTCAAGCCGCCGCGCACCGAGGACTACGCGGGCGTGTGGGCCTCGGCGTCCGGCTGCATGCGCAACTACCTCATCCTGCGCGAGCGTGCCGCCGCCTTCCGCGCCGACCCCGAGGTCCAGGAGGCCCTGCGCGCGTCCCGCCTGGACGAGCTCTCCCTGCCGACCGCCGAGGACGGCCTGGCCGGGCTGCTCGCCGACCGCAGCGCCTTCGAGGACTTCGACGTGACGGCCGCCGCCGACCGCGGCATGGCCTTCGAGCGCCTCGACCAGCTGGCCATGGATCACCTGCTGGGCGCGCGGGGCTGACCGGAGGCCCTCACGCCGGCGGCATCAACTTCCGCACAGGGGTCGCGTTGTGACCCTTTCGAGGCGACTCTTGACGGTATGGCCATGCCGCCCGTACCGCCGCCGCCCTCCCC
>NZ_JBNNJZ010000079.1:10569-24086 GCF_050270335.1 Streptomyces sp. NPDC059900 | reverse complement strand
GCGTCAGATGTGTAAAAGAGACCGCCCTGCCCCCCCCCCCGCACACATCCGCCGTTGGGGGCGCCGCTCGACACGAGCGGCGCCCCCATCGGCGTACGGAAGAAGGCCGGGGAAGCCTCAGAACTTGTTGCGCGGGGTGATCCCCAGGGTCATGCCCGCGAGGCCGCGCTGGCGGCCGCCCAGCTTGCCCGCGATCGCACGCAGCGCCGAGCCCGCCGGGGACTCCGGGTCGGTCAGGACGACCGGCTTGCCCTCGTCGCCGCCCTCGCGCAGCCGGACGTCGATCGGGATGGAGCCCAGGACCGGGACGGTGGCGCCCGTCGTCTTCGTGAGGCCCTCGGCGACGCGCTCGCCGCCGCCGGTGCCGAAGACGTCGACCATCTCGCCGCAGTGCGGGCAGGGCAGCCCGGACATGTTCTCGACGACGCCGACGATCTTCTGGTGGGTCTGCACCGCGATGGAGCCCGCGCGCTCGGCGACCTCGGCCGCCGCCTGCTGGGGCGTCGTCACGACCAGGATCTCGGCGTTCGGGACGAGCTGGGCGACGGAGATCGCGATGTCGCCCGTGCCCGGCGGCAGGTCGAGGAGCAGGACGTCCAGGTCGCCCCAGAAGACGTCCGCGAGGAACTGCTGGAGGGCGCGGTGGAGCATCGGGCCGCGCCAGACGACCGGGGCGTTGCCCGGCGTGAACATGCCGATCGAGATGACCTTCACGCCGTTCGCCGACGGCGGCATGATCATGTCTTCGACCTGGGTGGGCTTGCCGTCGGCGCCCAGCATCCGGGGCACGGAGTGGCCGTAGATGTCCGCGTCCACGACGCCGACCTTCAGGCCGTCCGCCGCCATCGCGGCCGCGAGGTTCACCGTCACCGAGGACTTGCCGACGCCGCCCTTGCCGGACGCGACGGCGTAGACACGGGTCAGCGAGCCGGGCTTGGCGAAGGGGACCTCGCGCTCGGCGGTGCCGCCGCGCAGCGCGTTCGCCAGCTCCTTGCGCTGCTCGTCGCTCATCACGTCGAGGGTGACGTCGACGCGCGTGACGCCTTCGACGGCGGCGACCGCGTCGGTCACGTTCTTCGTGATGGTCTCGCGCATCGGGCACCCGGAGACCGTGAGGTACACGGTGACCGCTACCACCCCATCCGGGGAGATATCGACCGATTTGACCATCCCCAACTCGGTGATGGGTCGATGGATCTCGGGGTCGTTCACCGTCGCCAGTGCTTCCCGCACCGCGTCTTCCGTAGCCATAACACCGATAGTACGGCGCGGTAACCCCGCGCCGGAAAGAGCCGTCAACGGTCGCCTACATCACGCCCGCCGCTCTCCTCCGCGGGGAATACGACGCGGCTCCCGTGCCGCTGCTCCTCCAGCTCCCTGACCAGGTCCTGGAGTTCGGAACGGATCCAGTCGCGGGTGGCGACCTCGCCCAGGCCCATGCGCAGGGCGGCGATCTCGCGGCTCAGATACTCGGTGTCCGCGATCGCACGCTCGTTCTGCTTGCGGTCCTGTTCGAGGTTGACCCGGTCCCGGTCGTCCTGCCGGTTCTGCGCGAGCAGGATCAGCGGCGCCGCGTAGGAGGCCTGGAGGGACAGTGCCAGGGTCAGGAACAGGAAGGGGAACGGGTCGAAGCGCAGCGCCTGCGGAGCCCAGACGTTCCAGGCGACCCACACGATGATCGTGACCGTCATCCAGACGATGAAGCGCCCCGTGCCCAGGAACCGCGCGATCCGCTCCGAGAGCCGCCCGAAGGCCTCCGGGTCGTACTCCGGCAGGAGCCTGCGGCGCGGCGGCCGCGGCTGGTCGAGCCGGAAGCGGGGCGCGGGCCGCTGCTCGGCGCGGGTGTCCCGCTCGCGGTCAACCGGCGGCACGGGGCGCCTCGTCCTGGTGGAACTCCGTCTCGCGCCAGTCGTCCGGCAGCATGTGGTCGAGCACGTCGTCGACCGTGACCGCGCCGAGCAGCGAGCCGCCCTCGTCGACGACGGGGGCCGCCACCATGTCGTACGTGGCGAAGAACCCGGCGACCTGCGGCAGCGCGGTCTCCGGCGCGAGGGTCTGGAGATCGTCGTCGAGGACCGAGCTGACCAGCGTGTACGGCGGATCGCGCAGGAGCCGCTGGAAGTGCACGGTGCCCAGGTACTTGCCCGTCGGCGTCTCGTCCGGCGGGCGGCACACGTAGACCTGCGCGGCGAGCGCGGGGGAGAGGTCCTGCTGGCGCACCCGTGCGAGGGCGTCCGCGATCGTCGCGTCGGGCCGCAGCACGATCGGCTCGGTCGTCATCAGACCGCCCGCGGTGCGCTCCTCGTACGCCATCAGGCGCCGCACGTCGGCGGCGTCGTCCGGCTGCATCAGCGTAAGGAGACGCTCCTTGTCGTCCTCGGGCAGCTCGGCGAGCAGGTCGGCGGCGTCGTCCGGGTCCATCGCCTCCAGGACGTCGGCCGCGCGCTCCTCCTTGAGCTTGCCGAGGATCTCGATCTGGTCGTCCTCGGGGAGCTCTTCGAGGACGTCGGCGAGCCGGTCGTCGTCGAGCGCGGCCGCCACCTCGGCCCGCCTTTTCGGCGAGAGGTGGTGCAAGACGTTGGCGAGGTCGGCGGGGCGCAGCTGTTCGAAGGTGGCGAGCAGGCTCTCCGCGCCTTGGCCGTGCTCCTCGACGGCGAATCCGTCGACGGCCGACCACTCGACGGTGAGCGTCTCTCCCTTGCGCCGGAAAGCACCGCCCTTCCCCTTGCGGACGAAGACCCGGTCGATCTCCCAGTCGCGCCGGGCGGGCAGCTGCTGCACCGCCACGTCCAGGACGGTCACCTCCTCGCCCGTCTCGATGAGCCTGACCCGCCGGTCGAGCATCTCGCCGAGCACGAGCCGCTCGGTGGGCCGCTGCTCGAAACGCCGTACGTTCAGTACGCCGGTGGTGATGACCTGGCCCGTCTCGATGCCGGTCACCCGGGTCATGGGCAGGAAGATGCGGCGCCGCGTGGACAGTTCGACGACCAGGCCGAGCAGCCGGGGCGGCCTGCGCTGCACCCGCAGCGTCGCCACCAGGTCGCGCACCCGTCCGACCTGGTCGCCGTTCGGGTCGAAGACGGCGGAGCCGGCCAGATGCGAGACGAAGACCCGGGAGGCGCTCGCCGCCATCGCACCCGCCTCCCTCACTCATAGCGTCTATGCCGTTCTGTCCCGTAATGCGGGCTTCAGGCTAGCCCGTCCCGGTCGGTTACGCCCCGGCGGAGCGGCCGACCGGACTGGCGCCGATCCAACTGGTCAGCACGGGTACGCTGCCGTACTGCCGTAGCCGTAGCCGTAGCCGTCGTCCCCACGAGAGGCAGCGCCCCCTGTGTCAGCGATTCCCCCGGTCCGCCGTACCCGCAGAGCAGCACTCGTGAGCGCGATGTGCGCGGGGCTCGTCGTGGGGGTCACCGGTCTCACCGGGTGCAGCAGCGAGGAGGACCCGGACGCGGGCACGAACGGCATGGGCAAGCTCTCCGCCGCGAAGATCCAGAGCAAGAGCCGCGCGGCCGCCGAGGCGGCGCCCGCGGTGCGCCTCTCGGGGACCCTGGTCAGCAAGGGCCACACGTACAAGCTCGACATGCGCCTGAAAGAAGACGGCGGCTCCGGGTCGGTCACCTCGAAGGGGCAGACCTTCCAGCTGCTGCGCGTCGGCAAGAACCTCTTCCTCAAGGCCGACTCCGGCTTCTGGACCCACGAGGAGGCCAAGGGCGACGAGAAGCCCGGCCAGGCGGACGACCAGGCCGCGGCCAAGCTCGACGGCAAGTACGTGAAGGTCCCCGAGGAGGACGCGGCCTACCGCCAGCTGAGCGGCTTCACGGACAAGGACAGCCTCCTCGACGGCATCCTCGCCCTGCACGGCAAGCTCGCCGCCGGAGACCGTGGCACGATCGACGGCAACCCCAGCATCGAGATCAACGGCGACGAGGGCGCGGGCGGCACCCTGAACGTCTCCCTGGAGGGCAAGCCCTACCCGCTGCGCCTGAAGCGCGCGGGCGACGCGGGCACGCTCCGGCTCAGCGACTGGGGCAGGGACTTCACCCTCAGCGAGCCGGAGAAGGACGAGATGGTGGACTACGGAGAGCAGTTGCCCCAGTCGTAGGGCGGCTGCCCAGTCCGTGGGCCGGCGCCCCAGTCGTAGGGCGCGCTACGCCTCGTCCAGTCACCCGGCGCGGCTAGCCGCGCCGCTTCTTCCGCTTGAACAGCAGCCGGGGGAGCCCTTCGGGCACCGGCTGCCGGGTGGTCGCCGGGGTCGGCAGGGGCGGGGCCGCGAGGGACGCGTCGGGCAGGTCGGTGCTGATGTCCCGCGGGGTGAGCCGGACGACCCGGCACTCGTCCGCCCAGCGCTGCGGCATCCGCTCGCCGTCCGGCGCGTTCAGGCGCTTGCCCTTGAGCTCGGCGACGGCCGCCTCCCAGGCCTCGGAGCGCGGCGCGAGCTCGGTCACCTCCGCCGTCCAGGCGATGAGGCGACCGCCCTTGTCCTTGCTGCGTACGGTCACTTCGGCGGTGCCGCCGTCGACGAGGCCCGGCAGCGGCTGCTCGCCGGGGCCGTCGCCGATGAGGTGCGCCGCGCCCTCGTGCCATACGTGCCACAGGGCGCGGGCCGGTTCCCCGCCGCGCACCCAGATGAGGCCCGACTTCTTGGTGGCCTCCTCGACGAGGGCCCGGGCGAGCAGCGTTTCTGTCATGCGCGCAGCCTATCGAGCTGCCCGCCCCGGACGGCTAGAGCCAGCCGTTGCGCTTCAGGGTGCGGTGGATGGCCCAGCAGACGCCGCCGATGAGGACGAGCACCATCGGGTAGCCGTAACGCCATTCCAGCTCGGGCATGTGCTTGAAGTTCATGCCGTAGACCCCGCAGACCGCCGTCGGCACGGCGATGATCGCTGCCCAGGAGGTGATCTTGCGCATGTCCTCGTTCTGCGCGACCGCCGCCTGCGCGAGGTTGGCCTGAAGGATCGAGTTGAGCAGTTCGTCGAAGCCGACGACCTGCTCCTGGACGCGCGTGAGGTGGTCGGCGACGTCCCGGAAGTACTTCTGGATGTCGGGGTCGACAAGACGCATCGGCCGCTCGCTGAGCAGCAGCATCGGACGGAGCAGCGGCGACACGGCCCGCTTGAACTCCAGTACCTCGCGCTTGAGCTGGTAGATCCGCCCGGCGTCGACGCCGCGCGAGGTCCCCTTGCCCTTGCTCGGCGCGGAGAACACCTCGCTCTCCACGTCGTCGATGTCGTCCTGCATGGCGTCGGCGACCGCGATGTACCCGTCGACGACGTGGTCGGCGATGGTGTGCAGGACCGCGGAGGGGCCCTTGGCGAGCAGCTCGGGGTCCTCCTGGAGGCGGCGCCGCAGGGCGCGCAGCGAGCCTTGTCCGCCGTGCCGCACGGTGATGAAGAAGTCCCGGCCGGTGAAGCACATCACCTCGCCGGTCTCCACGATCTCGCTGGTGGCGGTGAGTTCGGCGTGCTCGACGTAGTGGATGGTCTTGAAGACCGTGAAGAGCGTGTCGTCGTAGCGCTCCAGCTTGGGCCGCTGGTGGGCGTGCACCGCGTCCTCGACGGCGAGGGGGTGCAGCCCGAACTCGGCGGCGATACCGGAGAATTCGGCCTCGGTCGGCTCGTGCAGACCGATCCAGGCGAAGCCGCCCTCGCGGCGCACCTGGAGCATCGCCTCGTGCGGCGTGAGCGTGTCGTCGCAGGCCGCGCGGCGGCCGTCGCGGTAGACCGCGCAGTCGACGACGGCGGAGGCGGCGGTCGGGTCGCGGGTGGTGTCGTACGAGTTGTAGGCGCCGCCGTCCTTGCGGAGCGAAGGACGGACGGCGGCGCGGAGGTCGCGGATCATCGACATGGGGCAGGCTCCTTTGACGGAGGCCGCCGGCGACGGTTGGAACTACCCGGAATGGGGACGTCCTGCTGAGGATGTTTGGCACGTCCACAAAGCGGGGAGCACCGCACCATCGCGGTGGCAGCTTCGCTACTGACTCAGATCAAAGAACTCAGAGAGATCAGGTGGAAACGAAGTGCTCTTCCGTCGCACGCAAGCACGGGGAGTACAGACGCACGGTGGCAGCTACAGGGCTGCGTGAGGTGTCAGACGGAAGAACGGGTGGTACTGCACGGTCGACTTCGATCCATGGCAGCCCCACCTCCTCCGGCCGGTCCCCCGTAGGGGAAGTCCCTAGCGCGTAGCGCGCGAAGTCATCTGCCCGGGCTTGAGAGCGCGCTCTGCGTGCTGCCCGGAACCAGCGGCCAACACTATCAGCCGACTGAAGTGTCAAGCCCCGTCTTTACCCGCCACTGACGAGTTCTATGCTCGCGGGATGGCTGATGTTCTTGCTCTGGTCGAGGCCCGCATCCGCAGCGCCCTCGGTGAACCGGACGCCCGCGCCGCGGTGACCTTCCTCGGCACCGACCGCGTCGAAGTGCTGCGCTTCACGGACGGGGACCTGGTCAGATACGCCACCCTCGGCATGTCGGGCAAGGCGATGGCCGATCCCACCGCGGTTGTGGCCGACCCGGTCAAGGGCCCGCGCGCGGAGCTGGTCCTCTCGGTGCGCGGTGGCGTCGCCGACACGGACAAGGTGCTGCGCCCGCTGGCCGTACTGGCGGCTTCGCCGCAGGTCGAGGGCCTGATCGTGGCGCCGGGAGCCTCGCTCGACACGGGCGAACCGCTGTGGCCCGGCGCGCAGTTCACGTCGGTCCTCGTCGCGGAGCCGGGCGGCCTGGTGGAGGACCTGGAGCTTGACGAGCCCATGGAGCCCGTACGGTTCCTGCCGCTGCTGCCCATGACGCCGAACGAGGGCGCGTGGAAGCGGGTGCACGGCGCGCAGGCCCTCCAGGAGCGCTGGCTGAACAGCGGAACGGACCTGCGCGATCCGCTGCGCAAGTCCGTGTCCCTGGACTGAAATCGACTGCCGGAAGCCTCAGTTGGCGAAGACGGTGACGCTGTCCTCCGTGGCGTGCTTCGGTTCGAGCTCCTCGGCCTCGTGGGTGAGGGCTTCCCTGCGGACCCAGACCACGACCGCGCCGAGCACCGCAGTGACGGCCGCGACCACGAACGGGACGTGGATGTTGCTCCACTCCTCGATTTTCGGCGCGAAGAACGGCGCCGCGGCGGCGGCGAACCACCGCACGAAGTTGTAGCCGGCGCTCGCCACCGGGCGCGGCGCGTCCGACACGCCGAGCGCGAGCTCGGTGTAGACGGTGTTGTTCACGCCGATGAAGGCGCCGGACAGGATCGTGCAGACGATGGCCGTCGCGTGGTTGCCGTACCCGAGGACCAGCACGTCCGCCGCGAGCAGCACCAGCGAGCCGCCGAGGACCCTCAGGGAGCCCATCTTCGCCTGGAGCCGGGGCGCCACGAGCACCGAGAAGACGGCGAGCAGCAGACCCCAGGCGAAGAAGATCGCGCCTGACTTGTACGGGGTCATGTTCAGCACGAACGGCGTGAAGGCCAGGACCGTGAAGAACGTGTAGTTGTAGAAGAACGCGGAGGCGGCGGCGGACGCGAGCCCGCCGTGCCCCAGGGCCTTGATCGGGGCGAGCAGCGAGGTCTTCTGCGCGGGCTTCGGCTGCTCCTTGAGGAACGCCGTGATGCACAGGAAGCCGACCGCCATCAGGACCGCGGTGCCGAAGAACGGGTAGCGCCAGCTCGCGTTGCCGAGGACCGCGCCGAGCAGCGGCCCGCAGGCCATGCCGAGGCCGAGCGCCGACTCGTACAGCAGGATCGCGGCGGCGCTGCCGCCGGCCGCGGCGCCGACGATGACGGCGAGGGCGGTCGACACGAAGAGCGCGTTTCCGAGCCCCCATCCCGCGCGGAACCCGACGAGTTCGCCCACCGACCCCGAGGTGCCGGCGAGCCCCGCGAAGACCACGACGAGCGCGAGCCCGAGCAGCAGGGTCTTCTTGCCGCCGATGCGGCTGGAGACGAACCCGGTCACCAGCATCGCCACGGCGGTGATCAGGAAGTACGAGGTGAAGAGCAGGGAGACCTGGCTTGCCGATGCGTCCAGGCCCTTGGCGATGGAGGGGAGGATCGGGTCGACGAGCCCGATGCCCATGAAGGCGACGACGGACGCGCCCGCGGTGGCCCAGACGGCCTTCGGCTGCCGCAGCAGGCTGGTCGCCCCCTTGTCCAGTGGGTCCCCTCCGGCGGGTCCTCCGGTGCTGCTGTTCATGCCTGCTCCTTAGCGGCTTACGTCGAGATCGTTGACGTATACACATATTAGTTAGCCAAGCTAAAAGATGCAAGCTACATCTAGTTTCTCCTGGTGACAGGACCACCGGACGGGTGATCGTCCTTGACGGGGGGACGACCGGGGAGGACCGTTGGTCGTTATGAGGGGCGAACCCAGTTGCCCGAAGTGTGGTGGCCGGGTCAGGGCTCCCGGTCTCTTTGCCGACTCCTGGCAGTGCGATGTGCACGGGACGGTGCATCCGCTGCAGCCTGTGATCCCGCCGAGCGTCGAGGCGCTCCAAGTGGTGGTGCACCGCGCACAGGTGCCGGTCTGGATGCCCTGGCCGCTGCCTGTCGGCTGGCTGTTCACGGGCGTGGCCTGCGCGGGCGACGACCGCAGCGGTGGCCGCGCGACCGCTGTGGCCTGCTCGGGGCCCGCGCCGCTCGGCGGCATCGGTGAGCTGGTGCTTGTCGCCGAGGAGCTCGGTGTCGGGCTCGGCGCGCGGTATGCGGGCATCGACGGCCCGGACCCCGGTCCCTATCTGAAGGTCGAGAAGCCGCCGCAGGCCAAGCTGCTCGCGGCGGGCAGGCCGACCCCGATGTGGCATGTCGCGGGCACGCCGGACGACCGCGCGGTCTTCGCGGGCGAGGCGCGCGGCCTGTGGCTGTGGGCGGTGGCGTGGCCGGAGCAGTCGGGGCTCCTGATGTACGACGAGCTGGTGCTCACGGACTTGCGGGACGCCGGGGCCGAGACGGACCTGCTGCCGTGCGGGGCGCTTTCGCCGCGGATTCTGTCGCCGTGACGGCGGGGTGGCGGGACGGCGGGGTGCTGTGACGGCGTGACTGCGCGGCACCCCTGTGCCGTGACGGTGTGACTGCGCGGCACCGTGATGCCGTGACGGTGCGAGCCGTGATGCGTGCCGCGCCGCGAGGTCGGTGAGGGGGTGCCGTGAGGGGTGTCTCCTCTGTGGCGGGCGGCGGAGCGTTCGGCTCCCGTTATCCTTGAGCGTCCCCTTCGTCCGCCCGTCAGAGCCTGGAGTCCGCGTCGTGCGCATCGATCTGCACACCCACTCCACCGCTTCCGACGGCACGGACACCCCGGCGCAGCTGGTGCGCAATGCTGCCGCCGCCGGGCTCGACGTCGTCGCGCTCACGGACCACGACACCACCCGCGGGCACGCGGAGGCCGTCGCCGCTCTCGCGGAACTCGACCGGGGCCTCACCCTGGTCACCGGCGCCGAACTCTCCTGCCGCCTCGACGGCGTGGGCCTGCACATGCTGGCCTACCTCTTCGACCCCGACGAGCCGGAACTCGCCCGTGAGCGCGAGCTCGTGCGCGACGACCGGGTGCCCCGCGCGAAGACGATGGTCGGCAAACTCCGGGAGCTCGGCGTTCCGGTCACCTGGGAGCAGGTCGCGCGCATCGCGGGCGACGGCTCGGTCGGCCGCCCGCACATCGCGGAAGCCCTGGTGGAGCTGGGCGTCGTGCCCACCGTCTCGGACGCCTTCACGCCCGACTGGCTCGCCGACGGCGGCCGCGCGTACGCCGGGAAGCACGAACTGGACCCCTTCGACGCGATCCGCCTGGTCAAGGCCGCCGGCGGCGTCACCGTCTTCGCGCACCCCGCTGCCGTCAAGCGCGGCCAGGTGGTGCCCGAGGGCGCGATAGCGGCACTGGCCGCCGCCGGTCTCGACGGCATCGAGGCCGACCACATGGACCACGCCCCCGAAACCCGCACCCGGCTGCACGGCCTCGCCGCGGACCTCGGCCTCCTCGTCACGGGGTCGAGCGACTACCACGGCAGCCGCAAGACTTGTGTGCTCGGGGAGTTCACCACCGACCCCGAGATCTACGGGGAGATCACGCGCCGCGCGACCGGGGCGTTCCCGGTGCCGGGCGCGGGCGGACGGCCCTCCGCGTAACGCGGGCTCGGCTCCCTGCCGCCTTCCACCTTTTCCGCCGCCCTCGCGCGGCATTTTCGTACGACTCACTTCACCGCAAGGCCATCACTGTGTTCGACGTCGCCGTCTTCGGATCCCTCTTTCTCACCCTTTTTGTCATCATGGATCCCCCCGGGATCACCCCGATCTTCCTCGGACTCACCTCCGGCCGCCCCGCCAAGGTGCAGCGCAAGATGGCCTTCCAGGCCGTGTGCGTCGCCTTCGGCGTGATCGCGGTCTTCGGGGTCCTGGGGCATCAGATCCTCGACTACCTGCATGTGTCCGTCCCCGCGCTGATGATCGCGGGCGGTCTGCTGCTCCTGCTGATCGCGCTCGACCTGCTCACCGGCAAGTCGGACGAGCCGACGCAGACCAAGGACGTCAATGTCGCCCTCGTGCCGCTCGGCATGCCGCTGCTCGCGGGGCCCGGCGCGATCGTCTCCGTCATCCTGGCCGTCCAGGACGCCGACAGCCTCGGCACGCAGATCTCCGTGTGGGCGGCGATCGTGGCGATGCACGTCGTGCTGTGGCTCGTGATGCGTTACTCGCTGCTGATCATCCGGGTCATCAAGGACGGCGGCGTGGTCCTGGTGACGCGGCTCGCGGGCATGATGCTGTCCGCGATCGCGGTGCAGCAGATCATCAACGGCGTGACGCAGGTGATCAACGGCGCCTAGAGCGCCCGGTGCGGGGGCGGCACGAGCGGGGGCGGCTTGCGTGGGTGCCCGGACATGCCAAGGGCCCCCGTACCAACGGTGTACGGGGGCCCTTCAACCTGTGCGTGCAACCTATATGTGCAACGTGCTACCTATATGTGCAACATGTGCGTTACGAGGCCGGGGAGTCGGCCGGGCGGATATAGATGCGCTGGCCTATCGCTGCGGCCTGCTGCACGATCCGATTGACGGAGGCGGCGTCTACGACGGTCCGGTCCACGGCAGCGCCGTCGACGTCGTCGAGTCGCATGATTTCGAAGCGCATGAGGCTTCTCCCTTCGTCTGGTCATCCTCCTGAGGAGAACTACTGGTGTGTGGCCGCCGGGACAGCTGTGTCCGGCGTTCCATAGGGGTACAACGAGTTGCCCCCAGCAAACATTCCCTACGCTAAAGAAATTTTTCGACAGACTAATTACTCACGAGTAGCGAGATCGGTTGTGTTCGCTGCGTGACCGACGGGACAATGAGGGCGATGAACGACGAGATCGAGATCACCGCCATCAGCGCCCAGCTGGAGCGCGCCAACGGACTCCTCGAGCGTGTGCTCGCCGAGGTGGCGAAGACGCCGTCCACGCACGCGATCTTCGTCGACGCCGGTTATGTGTACGCGGCGGCGGGGCGGCTCGCGGTGGGTACGGAGGACCGGCGGGCCTTCGATCTTGACGCGGAGGGCCTGATCGAGGCGTTCATCGACAAGGCGCGCACGATCTTCGCGGACAGCCGGCTGCTGCGCGTCTACTGGTACGACGGTGCGCGGCGCCGCATCCACACGGTGGAGCAGCAGTCCATCGCCGAGTTGCCCGACGTCAAGGTGCGCCTGGGCAATCTCAACGCGAACAACCAGCAGAAGGGCGTGGACTCCCTCATCCGGACGGACCTGGAGTCACTGGCCCGGCACCGCGCGATCAGCGACGCGGCGCTGGTCGGCGGCGACGAGGACCTGGTCTCGGCGGTGGAGGCCGCGCAGGGGTACGGCGCGCGGGTGCATCTGTGGGGCATCGAGGCGTCCGAGGGCCGCAACCAGGCGGAGCCGCTGCTCTGGGAGGTCGACAGCCAGCGCACGTTCGACCTCGACTTCTTCAAGCCGTACGTGTCCCGGCGCAGCGTCGCGATGTCGTACGAGACGGCGGGCACGCCCCGGCCGCCCCGCGACGACGTGCGGTTCGTGGGCGCGCAGATCGCCGCGAAGTGGCTGGCCGCGCGGGGGCGCGAGGCGCTGGTGGACCTGCTGCCGGGCCATCCGTATCTGCCGGGGTCGGTGGACCAGGAACTCCTGGTGGAGGCCGAGAAGCTGCTCGCGTACTCGCTGCGGGGGCAGTCCGATCTGCGGCGGGCGCTGCGGGACGGCTTCTGGGAGCACCTCCAGACGCAGTACTAGGGCCTAGCGGTCGGTGCTGCCCGCCTGTTCGCCGGCCCGGTCCCAGAAGGCGATGAGGGCCGCGGCGGTCTCCGCGGGGCGGTCGGTGTTGGGGGAGTGCTCGGCGCCGTCGATGATCGTGCGGTGGGCTGCAAGACGCCGGGTCATCTCGTCGAGCCAGGGGACGGGCCAGGTGTCGTCGCGCTCGCCGGAGATGACGTGCTTGGGCAGGGGGAGGGCGGCGAGCTCCGTGACGCGGTCCGGCTCGACGCAGAGCTGCTTGCCGGTGGCGATGAGCTGCGCGGGGCTGTGCCGCAGCCAGCGTTCGCGCAGGGCGTCACTGTCACCGTCACCGTCGACGTCGGTGTCCTCGGGCGGATCGAAGGCCTGGATGGCGGCCCAGGCCTCGGCCATCGACATCACGGCCAGTGCGTCTGTCAGCATCTTGGCGCGGGCCTGCTGCGGGGGTGAGATGGCGGCGGGGCCCGATGCCATGAGGGTGAGCGAGGCGAAGGTGTCCGCGGGGGCGCGGAGGGTGGCGGCGCGGGCGATCTGACCGCCGAGGGAGTGGCCCAGGAGGTGGAGGCGGCGCAGGTGGGGCGGGGCGGTGCGTGCGCTGTCGCCTTGAGGCGGGCCTGCGGTCTCGGAGGGGCTGGCGGCCTCGGAGGGCCTGGGGGCCTCCGGAATCCCTTCGGCCTCGGAGAGTCCGTCGGCCCGGGTGAGTGAGTCGGCCGGGGAGGGGCCGTCGGCGCGGGTGAGTGCGGCTGCCTGGGACAGTACGTCCTGGGCCAACTCGGCCTGTGCGTACGGGACTTCGTCCTTCTCGGGGCCCTGGCTCTCGTACTGTCCGCGGCCGTCGACGGCGACCGCTCGATACCCGGCATCCGCGATGGGCCTGAGCAGGGCGATGAAGTCCTCCTTGCTCCCGGTGAAACCGGGGAGCAGCAGAACGGTGCCTCTGGCCTCGCCGGCCGGGCGGGCGTCCAGGGCGGCGAAGTCGCCGCGCACGGTCCGCAGACGCCGCGCGTCGACGCCGGGGGGCGGGGTGAAGGTTGGGGGCCTGCTCATGCCCTTGAGGCTATCCGCAGCCGCGGGGAGCTGCGCTGGGCGGGGCGGGCGCTGCGCGGGGCCTGCGCCGGGGTACGGAGTGCCCTCCGGCGCCTGAGAGGGCTTCCCGCGCTTCGCTCGCCGCTCGGATTGCGCCTTGCTTTCCACCAACCCGGCGCTGCGCGCCGGACGTGCGGGGCCCCCCCCCCCCCCCCGAACCCCCACCCCCCAACCCTCGCCCACCAAACACCCCCCCCCCGGGGCACCAACCCAAACAGGGA
>NZ_JBNNJZ010000079.1:0-10559 GCF_050270335.1 Streptomyces sp. NPDC059900 | reverse complement strand
GCTTTGCTTACCACCAACCGGGCGCTGCGCGCCGCACGTCTCCCACCCACCCACCCGTTTACCCCGTGGCCTGATCGACCGACGGGCGTGAGGTGTTGGGCGTTTTGCTTTCCGCTGACCCGTCTCCCAGCCCTCGCCCAGTCAGACGGCTGCAGGGACGGGCGGGTGGAGAGCCGGTTGTGGGAGGGGACGCAGAAGGCCCGGCGCCTCCGTCAGGGGAGGGCCGGGCCTTCTGGCGTCAGGCCTTGGCGGAGCGCTTAGCTCTCCTCCGCCGGAGCAGCCGCCGCCTTGCGCGTGCGGCGGCGGGGCTTGGTGACCGTGGGCTCCTCTTCGGTGACCGCCGGGGCTGCCGCCGCGGCCTTGCGGGTACGGCGACGAGGCTTGGTCTCCTCCGTGGGCTGAGCCGGGATCTCCGCCTCGACGACCGGCGCCGCTGCCTTGCGGGTGCGGCGCGGCTTCGTGGCTGCCGGGGCTTCCGCCTCGACCGCCTCGACGGTGTCGACCACGGCTTCCGCTGCCTTACGCGTGCGGCGGCGGGGCTTGGTGGCGGGGGCCTCCGCCTCGAGGGCTTCGGTCACCTCCACGACCGGCTCCGCTGCCTTGCGGGTGCGGCGCGGCTTCGTGGCTGCCGGGGCCTTCGCCTCGACCGCCTCGACCGTGTCGGCCACGGCCTCCGCAGCCTTGCGCGTGCGGCGGCGGGGCTTGGTCTCCGTCGCGGTGGCCTCGGCTGCCTCGACGACCGGCTCCGCGGTCTTGCGGGTGCGGCGCGGCTTCGTGGCCGCCGGGGCTTCCGCCTCGACCGCCTCGACGGTGTCGACCACGGCCTCCGCTGCCTTGCGGGTGCGGCGGCGGGGCTTGGTGGCGGGGGCCTCCGCCTCGGGGGTCTCGGGAGCCTCGGGGGCTTCGGTCACCTCGGCCACCGGCTCCGCTGCCTTGCGGGTGCGGCGGCGCGGCTTCGTGGCGGGGGCCTCGGCCTCGGGCGCCGGCGTCTCCACCGCCTCGACGGTGTCGGCCACGGCCTCCGCTGCCTCCGAGCCGCTGCGCGTCCGGCGACGGCGGCGCGGCGTACGCGGCTCCGTCGGCTCGGCCACGGGAGCCGCCGCAGGGGCGGCAGCGGCCTCGGTCACCTGCGCGGCAGGCGTGGACGGCGTCTCCAGCGGCGTGCCCGAACGCGTGCGGCGGCGACGGCGCGGCGTACGCGCCGCACGCGGCTCGCGCTCCGGCTCGGCGGCGGCGCGACCCCGGTCGCGGCCACCGCGACCGCGCGGGCCGCCCTTGCCGCCCGTCTCGCCGAGGTCCTCGATCTCCTCGGCACGCAGGCCGGCACGGGTCCGCTCGGCACGGGGCAGAACGCCCTTCGTGCCCGCCGGGATGCTCAGCTCCTCGTACAGGTGAGGAGAGCTGGAGTACGTCTCGACCGGGTCGTTGAAGCCGAGGTTCAGCGCCTTGTTGATCAGCTGCCAGCGCGGGATGTCGTCCCAGTCGACCAGCGTGATCGCGATGCCCTTGGCGCCCGCGCGGCCGGTGCGGCCGATGCGGTGCAGGTAGGTCTTCTCGTCCTCGGGGGACTGGTAGTTGATGACGTGCGTGACGCCGCCGACGTCGATGCCGCGCGCGGCGACGTCCGTGCAGACGAGCACGTCCACCTTGCCGTTGCGGAACGCGCGCAGCGCCTGCTCGCGCGCGCCCTGGCCGAGGTCGCCGTGCACGGCGCCCGAGGCGAAGCCGCGCTTCTCGAGCTGCTCGGCGATGTCCGCGGCGGTCCGCTTCGTACGGCAGAAGATCATCGCGAGTCCGCGGCCCTCGGCCTGGAGGATGCGCGAGACCATCTCGGGCTTGTCCATGTTGTGCGCGCGGTACACGTGCTGCTTCGTGTTCGCGACGGTCTGGCCCTCGTCGTCCGGCGCGGTGGCGCGGATGTGCGTGGGCTGCGACATGTACCGGCGGGCGAGGCCGATGACCGCGCCCGGCATGGTCGCCGAGAACAGCATCGTCTGGCGCTTCACCGGCAGCATGTTGATGATCCGCTCGACGTCGGGCAGGAAGCCCAGGTCGAGCATCTCGTCGGCCTCGTCGAGGACCAGGCACTTGATGTGCTTGAGGTTGAGCTTCTTCTGGCCCGCGAGGTCGAGCAGTCGGCCGGGCGTGCCGACGACGATGTCGATGCCCTTCTTGAGGGCCTCGACCTGCGGCTCGTACGCACGGCCGCCGTATATGGCGAGGACGCGTACGTTCCGAGCCTTGCCGGCGGTCAGGAGGTCGTTGGTGACCTGCTGGCACAGCTCACGCGTGGGGACGACGATGAGCGCCTGCGGGGCGTCGGTCAGCTGCTCGGGCTTGGCCCGGCCCGCCTCGACGTCCGCGGGGACGGTGACGCGCTCGAGGAGCGGCAGTCCGAAGCCGAGCGTCTTGCCGGTGCCGGTCTTGGCCTGGCCGATGACGTCGGTCCCGGAGAGCGCGACGGGGAGCGTCATCTCCTGGATGGGGAAAGGGCTGGTGATGCCGACGGCCTCAAGGGCCTCGGCCGTCTCGGAAAGAATCCCGAGATCGCGGAAAGTCGTAGTCAGGGCATTGCCTCTTCTGTGAGACGCGGCCCGAGGCGAACGCTGGGGGTCGTGACCGTGCCACTACCGCCGGCTGCTTGGGGGGCGGGGCCGGGGGCGCGGGACCACTGCCTGCGCTCGAGCGCTCGTACCGCTGAGGTTCCCTCCTCGTGCCGTCCGCACTGTGCGGGCCGCCTGGAGGGCTGTCGGGTCGGAGCCGATCGGGCCTCCGACCGGGCATCCTCATTCGTACGGCCCGACGAATATTCGGCGGGCGCATTACCACTGTACCCCGGAATCTCGCAGCCGTGTCTGGCGAATTCGTCACGTAGTCGTCGTCACAGTCACTGACCAGGCCCTTACACGTTGCTGCGAGCGGGCTATTGTGCGGTTTATGGAGACGCCTGACACCGCCGCTGACACACCTGCCGAACCCACCGGAATCGCCGCCCTGGACTGGAAGGCCGCCGCCGACGAGCCGCACTACCGCGCCGCGGTCGTGGATCTGCTCGGAGCGCTCGCCTACGGAGAGCTCGCGGCGTTCGAGCGGCTCGCGGAGGACGCGAAGCTGGCGCCGACGCTCGGCGACAAGGCGGAGCTGGCGAAGATGGCGTCGGCGGAGTTTCACCACTTTGAGCAGTTGCGGGACCGGCTCTCGGCGATCGGCGCGGACGCGACCGAGGCGATGGAGCCCTTCGTGGCCGCGCTCGACGGCTTCCACCGCCAGACGGCGCCGTCCGACTGGCTGGAGGGCCTGGTCAAGGCGTACGTGGGTGACTCGATCGCCAGTGACTTCTACCGCGAGGTGGCGGCACGGCTCGACGTCGACACCCGGCGTCTGGTCCTCGGCGTGCTCGACGACACGGGGCACGCGAGCTTCGCCGTGGAGAAGGTGCGGGCCGCGATCGAGGCGGACCCGCGGGTGGGCGGCCGGCTCGCGCTGTGGGCCCGGCGCCTGATGGGGGAGGCGCTTTCGCAGTCGCAGCGGGTGGTCGCCGACCGGGACGCCCTGTCGACCATGCTGGTCGGGGGCGTTGCCGATGGGTTCGACCTTGCCGAGGTCGGGCGGATGTTCTCGCGGATCACTGAGGCGCACACGAAGCGGATGGCCGCGTTGGGGCTCGCCGCGTAGTCGCGGGGCTCCTGGGGGCAGGGGGCGCCGTTTTCCTGCGGGTGTGTTTTCTCCGCGGGTGCGTTGTGGCTTGTCGCGCAGTTCCCCGCGCCCCCTTCGGGGCGGGCAGCTTGTCTTCCTGTGCGGGTGCGTCGTGGCTGGTCGCGCAGTTCCCCGCGCCCCTTGCGGGGCGGCTGCATGTTCGTCTGTGCGGGTGCCTCGTGGCTTGGCGCGCAGTTCCTCGCGCCCCTTGCGGGGCGTTTCGGCTGCCTACGCCGTCGCTGAGCGACGGCGTACTCGGCTGCGGGTGGGGCGGAGCAGGAGTGAGAGCAGGGCTGCTGCCACGGCTACCGCGCCCGCGAGTGCGCCGGGGGCGTGGCCCGCGCCGAGGGCCATGTGGGCGACGATGGCGCCGATCACGCCGCCCGCCGCGCCGGTCGACAGGACCAGGCTGCGTGCGGGGAGCCGGTGGGCCAGCCGGTGGGCCGCGGCCCACGCCAGGGCGAAACCGAGCAGTGCAGCGCCGAGTGCTTCCAGAATCACAGGGTGTCCCTCCCTCGCGGCCAGGTGCAAAACGGTCGTAGCCGGTCTTACCCCCGGAGCCCGGAATGCAATCCTCCAGGTCCGCTCGACTCCGCCGCTCGGGGAGGGCGTCAACGCACGGGAACGGCCCGGTGGTTCGTAACCACCGGGCCGTTCCCGTGCTTCGTTCTGCGTGCAGCGCCCGGAACTACAGGGCGCTGAAGCCCACCTTGCGCGCGGTCGGCTCGCCGAGCTCGACGTACGCGAGGCGGTCGGCCGGAACCAGGACCTTGCGGCCGTGGTCGTCCACGAGGCTCAGCAGCGGCGACTTGCCGGTCAGCGCCTCGGACACCGCGTGCTCGACTTCCTCGGCGCTCTGGCCGCTCTCCAGCACGATCTCGCGGGGCGCGTACTGCACGCCGATCTTGACCTCCACGGCTTTGTCCCTCCGACGGTCAGTGATGTGCGCGGCCGTCCGCGCCGTACTCAGCACACATTAGCCCGGTGAAGCGATGCTTACGCTTCGCCGCTGCACGCCAGTAGCGAACAGGGATCGGGAACAGAATGCGGAAACGGGAAAGGCGAATCCCGGTCAGTGGCCGTCCACGCCGTGCAGCGGGAAGCCCGCGATGCCGCGCCAGGCCAGCGAGGTGAGCAGTTCCACCGCCTTCTCGCGCGGGACCGTGCTGCCGCTCGCGAGCCAGTACCTGGCGACGACCTGTGAGTAGCCGCCGAGGCCCACGGCGAGCAGCATCGCCTCGTCACGGGGCAGCCCCGTGTCCTCGGCGATGACCTCGCAGATCGCCTCCGCGCACTGGAGCGTCACCCGGTCCACGCGCTCGCGGACCGCGGCCTCGTTCGTCAGGTCGGACTCGAAGACCAGGCGGAAAGCGCCGCCCTCGTCCTCCACGTACGCGAAGTAGGCGTCCATCGTGGCCGCCACGCGCAGCTTGTTGTCCGACGTCGAGGCAAGTGCCGTACGGACGGACTGGAGCAGTGATTCGCAGTGCTGGTCGAGCAGGGCGAGGTACAGGTCGAGCTTGCCGGGGAAGTGCTGATACAGCACCGGCTTGCTGACTCCGGCCCGCTCGGCGATGTCGTCCATCGCCGCCGCGTGATACCCCTGCGCGACGAAGACCTCCTGCGCCGCGCCCAGCAACTGATTGCGTCGGGCACGACGCGGCAGGCGTGTGCCCCGCGGGCGCGCTGCCTCTGTCTGCTCGATGGCTGTCACGCCGCCTCCCATGATCGTGAATGTGCGGTGTGCGCCGCGCGGCCATCGTACTTTTCGGTAACCGTGATGTGCGCGGTACGAGCTGAGAATTTCACGGACTGGATGACCGAGAAAGCCGTGCGTAGCAGGGCAAACACGGGCAGCTCAGCGATAGTCGTCTTCGTCGATGCTGACGACGCGGGCCTGTTCGGCCAGGTCGGCCTCGTTGGCCGCGGCCGTGTCCGCGTCCCGCAAGGAGTCGTCCTCGCTCGGCGTGAGATCGGTCTGCTGCTCCGCGGCATCGGCTTCGGGTGCCTCGGCGCTCTGATCGGCGATTTCGGGGATGTCCCCGGCCTCGAAGGTCTCGGGGTCGGACGGATCGACGGTCATCGTGGCTCTCTTCCCTAGCGGACTAGTGGTGCGAGTGCCCGGTTCACCTTCTTCTATCTCTTCTTCCGGCTCTCGACTGCCTCTCTTCTACGAGCCTAGGAGACGGCAGGACCGGGCGCTACGCGATCTCTGTGCCGCCTCTGTGCGGTCCGCGTGCGATCTCCGTGCGATCTCCGTGTGATCCCCGTGCGCTCTCCGTGCGGTCTGCTTGCGACATCGGCTGGATCTGTGACTGCGAACACATGAACCACCGTGTGATCGTCTCGTAACATTGCCGCATGTCTTCGACCGATCTGCCGCACGTGATCGCCGCCTCCGTCGCGCCCAAACCGGGTGCCGTCGCGGTCGCGGAGGGCGAGCGGCTCGACTCGGTCGCCCTGCCGGGGCTCACGCTTTCCGTGCGGTCCAGGCCGTCGGTCCGCGAAGGACTGCCGCCCGCCGTGTTCGTGCACGGGCTCGGCGGCTCGTCGCAGAACTGGTCGGCCCTGATGCCGTTGCTCGAGGACGTCGTCGACTGTGCGGCGATCGACCTGCCGGGCTTCGGCGACTCGCCGCCGCCGGACGACGGCAACTATTCGGTCACCGGGCACGCGCGCGCGGTCATCCGTTATCTGGACGCGCGCGACGACGGTCCCGTGCATCTGATCGCCAACTCGCTTGGCGGCGCGATCGCCACCCGCGTGGCCGCCGTCCGCCCCGACCTGGTCCGCACCCTCACGCTCGTCTCGCCCGCGCTCCCGGAGCTCCGGGTGCAGCGCACGGCACTGCCGACCGGGCTGCTCGCGGTGCCCGGCGTGGCGAGCCTGTTCACCCGGCTCACCAAGGACTGGACGGCCGAGCAGCGGGTCAGCGGCGTCATGGCACTCTGTTACGGAGATCCGGGCCGGGTCTCCTCGGAGGGGTACAGCGCGGCCGTGCGGGAGATGGAGCGCAGGCTCGCCCTTCCGTACATGTGGGACGCGATGGCACGCTCGGCGCGTGGCATCGTGAACGCGTACACACTGGGCGGCCAGCAGGGTCTGTGGCGGCAGGCGGAGCGGGTGCTCGCGCCGACGCTGCTCGTCTACGGAGGCCGGGACCTGCTCGTCTCGTACCGTATGGCGCGCAAGGCCGCCGCCGCGTTCCGTGATTCACGGCTGCTCACCCTGCCGGACGCAGGACATGTGGCGATGATGGAGTATCCGGATACGGTGGCCACGGCATTCCGCGAACTGCTCGCGGACACGGACGAATTGCACGCATCCGGTCAGTCGGACGCAGGGAGCTGAGGCGGCGAGTGGGACGTCATAGCCGCCGGGGTTCGACCGACCTCGCAGACAACACGGGCAGCACGGACACCACCGACATAGCGTCATCGCAGGGCGTACGCACGCCGGGACCCGGCACGGGGCGCCGCAGGCGAGCCCCGGGAGACGGCGGCACGCCCCCGCACGGAGTCCCGCAGGCCACCCCGCCCCGCGGAGTTCCCCAGGCCACCCCGCCGCACGGCTCGCCGCACGTCCGCGGCGGGCATCCCGAGCAGCGTGAGCCGGGCGGCGGCTGGGGATCCGGGCCGCACACGGGTGCCCACCAAGTGCCCGGAGCGCGGACCGCGCCGCCCCGCATGCCGGGGCCCCGCCGTGAGTACGTGGACGCGTTCGGCGACGAGCACGGCGAGGACGCCCGCTTCAACAGCGGTGCGACACCATCAGTAAAGGGCGCGACGGTCGGCCCGCCCCGCGACCCGTACGCCTCCGTCACCGACTGGGGCCGCTCGGTCGACGAGGACGAGGAAGCGCACGGAAGGCTCTGGTCCGCCGCCGACGGTTCCGACGGGCCCGGCGACGGCGCGGACGACGAGGCCGCGGACGGCAAGCCGGGCGGCAGGGGCCGCACCTTCACCGGCATCGCCGCCGCTGCCGTCACCACTGTCCTCGCGGTCGTCGTGGCCGGTCAGGTGACCGACGGGCCGGCGGATTCCGCCCCCAAGACGCAGGCCGCGGAGGGCCAGGAGCAGCGCGCCGCGGGCGAGGACGCGTCCCGCTCGGACGACCGGCCCACGCCTCCGGAGTCCGCCCCGGCGACGTACGAGACGAAGATGGCCAAGAAGTATCCGCTGGACGCCAAGCTCACGGCGTCCGGCGACTTCGAGGCGATGGCAGGGTTCGACAAGGCGCCCGGCAAGGGGCAGAAGTTCCGCTACCGCGTGGACGTCGAGAAGGGCATGGGTCTGGACGGCGAGCTGTTCGCCTCTGCCGTGCAGAAGACCCTGAACGACGACCGGAGCTGGGCGCACGGCGGCGGCCGGACCTTCGAGCGGATCTCTTCGGGGAAGCCCGATTTCGTCATCACGCTCGCGAGCCCGGGGACGACCGGGAAGTGGTGCGCGAAGTCCGGTCTCGACACCCTCCAGCAGAACGTCTCCTGTGACTCCGCCGCCACGGACCGCGTCATGATCAACGCCTATCGGTGGGCGCAGGGCGCCAAGACCTACGGCGACCGCATCTACCCATACCGGCAGATGCTGATCAATCACGAGGTCGGTCACCGGCTCGGCTTCAACCACACGGACTGCACGAAGGACGGCCAGCTCGCGCCGGTCATGCAGCAGCAGACCAAGTTCCTCGACCACGACGGAATCAAGTGCAAGGCCAACCCCTGGGCGTTTCCCAAAAGTTGAGCTCAAGGACTGAGAAGGGCTGAGACAGAAGTGATCGGTATGCGGTCGCTTCTCGATCAGCAGCTTTGACATCCGCCCAAAGTTCGTTCATATTTCTCCGCATGTCGCCTCGTCACGCCTCCTCGCGCGCAGCCCTTGAGCTGGCGCTCTTCGGCGTGACCGCGCTCTGCGTGTCCGACATCCACTGTTGCTGACGCCCGCCCCTGGCGAGTGCGTCGCATTCTCATGACCTTTTCGCGGTCCTGACTTCTTCTCGGCGACCCCGGGGCGAGCTCTGCTCTTTTCCCTGCTGACTGCTGCCGTACGTCCGTGCGCGCAGCGCTCCCGAGAGGTCCCCGCATCATGCGCCAACCGTCCGTCATAGCCCGCCGCGTGGCAGCGGCATCCGTCAGCCTCGTCCTGGCAGCGGGCGCCGCCGCCTGCGCGGGCCCCGAGGACGCCGGGGACAAGGGCGCCGGGAGCGCCGGCGGCAAGCCCGCCAAGGGCGGCACGCTCACCGTCCTCAACAGCGACCCGCAGGTCGACTTCGACCCGGCGCGGCTCTACACCTCCGGCGGAGGCAATGTCCCCTCGCTCGTCTTCCGCACCCTGACCACCCGCAACCGCGAGGACGGCGCCAAGGGCTCGGAGGTCGTGCCGGACCTCGCCACGGACCTCGGCAAGTCGAGCAAGAACGCCACGGTGTGGACGTACACCCTCAAGAAGGGGCTCAAGTACGAGGACGGCTCGCCGATCACCTCCGCCGACATCAAGTACGGCATCGAGCGCTCCTTCGCCGGTGAACTCTCCGGCGGCGCGCCCTACTTGAGGGACTGGCTGATCGGCGGCGACAAGTACGCCGGGCCCTACAAGGACAAGAGCGGCAAGGGTCTTGAGTCGATCGGGACGCCCGACGAGCGGACCATCGTCTTCCATCTGAACAAGCCCGAGGGCGAGTTCCCCTATCTGGCGACGCAGACGCAGTTCACGCCCGTCCCCAAGAGCAAGGACAAGGGCACCAAGTACGAGGAGCACCCCATCTCCTCGGGCCCGTACAAGGTCGTCAAGAACGAGAACGACGGCGAGCGCCTCACCCTGGAGCGCAACCCGCACTGGTCGGCGAAGACCGACCCCGAGCGCAAGGCATACCCGGACAAGATCGACGTGCGGTCCGGCCTCAACTCGTCCGTGATCAACCAGCGGCTCTCGTCGGGCCAGGGCTCGGACGCCGCCGCCGTCACCACCGACACGAACCTCGGCCCCGCCGAACTCGCCAAGGTCACCGGCGACAAGGCGCTCGCCTCGCGCGTCGGCACCGGACACTTCGGATACACGAATTACCTCGCCTTCAACCCGAAGGTGAAGCCCTTCGACGACCCGAAGGTCCGCCAGGCGATCTCGTACGCCGTCGACCGCTCGTCCGTCGTCAACGCGGCGGGCGGCTCCTCGCTCGCCGAGCCCGCGACCACGTACCTGCCCGACCAGAAGTCCTTCGGATACACGAAGTACGACCACTTCCCTGCGGGCAAGTCCGGCAACCCGAAGAAGGCCAGGGAGCTGCTGAAGGAAGCCGGTCACAAGGACGGGCTCACCATCACCCTGACCCACTCCAACGCCAAGGACTTCGAGACGAGCCCGGAGATCGCCACGTCGATCCAGGACGCCCTGAAGAAGGCCGGCATCACCGTCAAGCTGCAAGGCCTTGAGGACAACGACTACTCGGACAAGATCCACAGCGCCAAGGACGAGCCCGGTCTCTTCCTCGCCCACTGGGGTGCCGACTGGCCCTCCGGCGGTCCCTTCCTCGCCCCGATCTTCGACGGCCGGCAGATCGTCGAGGACGGCGCCAACTTCAACACCGGCTTCCTGGACGACAAGTCCGTCAACGACGAGATCGACGAGATCAACAAGCTCACCGACCTCGACGCGGCCGCCAAGCGCTGGGGCGCCCTCGACAAGAAGATCGGCGAGCAGGCCCTGACCGTGCCGCTCTTCCACCCGGTCTACAAGCGGCTGTACGGCAAGGACGTCAAGAACATCGTGATCAGCGACTGGACGGGCGTCCTGGACGTCTCGCAGGTCGCGGTCAAGTAAGGGTCACCGGTCACATCACCATGAGCGAGGCCCTGTTGGCCCCGGAAG
>NZ_JBNNJZ010000078.1:0-25012 GCF_050270335.1 Streptomyces sp. NPDC059900 | reverse complement strand
CACTCCCCCCAAGGCTGCGGGAGTTGTGTTCCTGGTGCTGCACCTGTCCGCTCCGGTGCGAGGCCTGCTCCCCCGGGGCCGGCAATGGTGAGCGTACCGAGCACGCCCCGAAAGCCGGCCCCCGCCCGCATGGTGCGCACGGTCCTCGGAGACACGGCACCGCCGCAACTCGGCATCTGCGATGCCCACGACCACCTGTTCCTGACGAGCCCTCAACTACCCAGACAGGAACTGGATTCGGCCGCATCCGCGGCACAGGAACTGGCGGCATTCCGGGCGGCCGGCGGCCAAAGCCTGATCCAGTGGACCCCGCACGGAATGGGCCGCGGGGCAGGAGACCTGGCCGGCCTCTCGCGAACATCGGGCGTACACATCGTCGCCGCCACAGGCCTCCACCAAGCAGCTCAATACCCACCGGAGTTGCTGACCCGGCTCCGCACCGAGGGACTCGCGGACCTCTTCGTCCGGGAGCTGACCGAGGGCATCGCCGACACCGGCGTACGCGCCGGGCTGATCAAAGTCGCGGGCGGCTTCCACGGCCTGGACGCGCACGCCCGCTGGACGATGACGGCGGCAGCCGAGGCCCACCACGCGACGGGCGCGCCCGTCGCCGTCCACCTGGAACTGGGCACGGGCGCGCTGGACGTACTCGACCTGCTGTGCGGCGAGTTGGACGTGGCGCCCGACCGCCTGATCCTCGGCCACCTGAACCGCTCCCCCGACCTCACTATCCACCACCAGGCAGCCGAAGCGGGCGCGTTCCTGGCCTTCGACGGCCCTTCCCGCGCCCACCACGCCACGGACTGGCGCATGCCGGAAGCCGTACAGACCCTGGCCGATGCGGGCTTCGCCGGTCAGCTGCTCCTGGGCGGCGACACGACGACGGCCGGGGCACGTTCGGTGAATGGCGGTCCCGGACTTCCCTACCTGCTGCGCGGGGTGCGCCCACGGCTCGAACTCGCCGCGGGCAAGGACGTGGTGGAGCGGATGCTGACGGCAAATCCGGGGCGGGCGTTCTCAGTGACGTGGGCCGACCATGGTGACGGGGCTGTTTCAGCCCGGACGGGCGCGAACTCGTCCTTGCTTCTCGGGTAATCGGGGAAGAGCCTCCACCAATGACCCCGTTGGTGGAAATGCTGCCCGAGTCGACCCTGCACGATGTGATCGGCCTGCTGGTCAGGCTGGTGGAGTCCGCGGGTGCGCTGGTCATCTTCATCGGTGCCGCGTGGGCGTTCGCGCGGTTCGTCCGCGCGGGTGTGCGCGGGCGCGGCGGGGCAGCGGAGTTCAACCGGATCAGGCTGGGCCTGGGGCGGTTCCTCGTCCTGGGCCTGGAGTTCCAGCTCGCGGGTGACGTGCTGCGCACGGCGGTCGCCCCGAGTTTCGCCGAGATCGGCCAACTGGCAGCCATCGCGGCCATCCGGACCGCGCTGAACTATTTCCTCGGACGGGAGATCGCCCAGGAGCGGGCCGAGATCGAACGAGTCGACACGGCGCCTTCGGGAGACACAGGGCCCTCGCGCGACACAGGGCCTTCACGCGGCACAGGGCCTTCGCCCGGCACCAAGGGACTGCCGACATGAGCGAGTGGCCACAGAAGGCTACTGCGCTGATCACCGCGCTCGGTCTCGTCGCGGCGGCAGCGTCCTGGCGCCTGACGCACGCCGTGCGACACGCCCTCGCCGTACTGCTCGACTTCCTGACCGCCGCCGTCCTGCTCCGGCTGGCGGGCAAACCGTCGTGGGACAGCATGATCCTGGCAGGAGCGGTGATCGCGCTGCGCGGGCTCCTCTGCGCCTCCCTCGCCCCGCCGGGGCCTGACCACAGCATCCGCGGGCAGCCGGGGGCTGCGAAACCCGTGGACGCCTCGGAGGCCGACATCACTGGCAGAGACAGGTGAGCGGCAACCTCGTCACCACGTATTGCACCGGACGTTCCAAAACATGTACCGTCCTGACATGGCCCGACCGAGAACCTTCGACGAGGAACGGGCCCTGGACGCGGCGATGCGCGCCTTCTGGGCGAATGGCTACGAGGCCACCTCGACCCAGGACCTGTGCGAAGCCACCGGACTGGGCCGCAGCAGCATCTACAACACCTTCAGCAGCAAGCACGAGCTGTTCCAGCGGGCCCTGGCCCGCTACATCGACGCCATGACAGCCGTACAGGTCGAGATCCTGGAGGATGCCGAGCGCCCCCCGAGGGAGCGCCTTCGCGCCCTCCTCGCCCACATCGTCGACTCCGAGTTCGCGTGCCGCGAGGACGAGCAGAGCATCGGCTGCCTGACCGTCAACACGACCGTGGAGCTCGCCGGGCGTGACCCCGAGTCCGCCGAGTTGCTCGCGCGCGACCTCGCCGCGCGGCTTGCCGCCCTCAGTTCCGTCATTCGTGCGGGTCAGAGCGGCGGCGACATCGTCTCCACGCGGGACGCGGGCGACCTGGCCCGGTTCCTGAACGCCGTCGTCGGCGGCATGCGGATCTCGGCGCAGGGCGGTGCCGATCGCGCCACCCTCACCGCCATCGCCGAGACCGCCCTGGACTCGCTGGACCACTGACCCGGCGACCGAGCCCGCCCGCCCCTCCTGCCCAGCCCCGGACCCCTTCAGCAATTTCGGACCCCGCCGGCAATTCCGCACGCCTTCATTTTGTACAGCTCAGTCCATAACCCTTGCATACCCGACAGGAGCCCCCATGCCCCGCGCCGTCTATCTCCTGGCCCTCGGCATCTTCGCCATGGTGACCAGCGAATTCGTGGTCGCCGGTTTGATGCCGCAGATGGCCGACGGACTCGACGCCACCATTCCGGAAATCGGCTACCTGATCACCGCCTTCGCCGCGGCGATGGCGTTCGGCGGCCCCTTCCTCACCGTTGCGCTCCTGAAGATGCGTCAGAAGACGGCTCTGCTCGTCCTGTTCGGCATCTTCCTTGCGGGCAACGTCCTCGCCGCCCTCGCCCCGGACTACCGCACCATGCTGGTGGCCCGCGTCATCACGGGCATCGCATCGCAGGCCTTCTTCGGCATCTCCATATCCCTGTGCGCACGGCTGACCCGGCCCGAAGTGCGGGGCAGGGCCATCGCGGTGGCGCTCAACGGCCTGATGCTGGGTACGCTCCTCGGCCTGCCGCTGTCCACCGTCATCGGTGAACACCTGGGCTGGCGCGCCGCGTTCTGGGCGATCACCGGCCTGACCGTCGTCGCCGCCCTGGCCACCCTCGCCGGAGTGCCGCGCATCGAGAGCGCCGACGACGACGGCGGCAGCCTCCGCCAGGAACTCGCCGCCTTCCGCAACCCCCGGCTCTGGCTGACCCTCACCACGAGCACCTTCGTCATCGGCGCCACGTTCTCCGCCTTCAGCTACCTCAACCCGATCCTCACCGAGGTCACCGGCTTCTCCACCGGCACCGTCCCGCTGCTGCTCATCGCATACGGAGCGGCCACCGTCATCGGCAACACCGTCGTCGGCCGGTTCGCCGACCAGCACACCGTGCCGGTGCTGCTCACCGGCCTGCTGCTCAATCTGGCCTTCCTCGCGGGCTTCGCGGTATTCGCCCAACTGAGCATCCCCGCCGTGGCGTTGATGATGGGCATCGGTCTGGTCGGAGTCACCATGAACCCGGCCCTCGTGACCCGCGTCCAGCGCACGGGCAACGCCCGGCCGCTGGTCAACACCGTCCACTCCTCGTTCATCACGCTCGGCATCATCGTCGCCACGTCCGTCGGCGGACCGGCCATCGATACGTTCGGGCTGCGGGCGCCGCTCTGGATCGGCGCCGCACTCGCCGGACTCGGCCTCCTCACGCTGCTGCCCGACCTGTTGCGCTCGCGCGACCTGAAGCAGTCGCGCGACGGACGAACCGCCCCGGCACCAGCCGGAGTTGAGGGTCAGGCATCGGAGGCAAAGGAGGCCGCCCGCGTCTAGCCGAGTGCCCCGAGGGGGTCGTCGAGCACCGGCTGCCAGGCCAGCTCGGCGGCCCCCACCAGGCTGTTGTGGTCCAGCGTGCAGGCCAGGATCGGCACGCCCCCGCTGCGCCCCCACAGGCTCCGGTCGGCGACGACGGCCCGCAGCCGCTCGGGGTCGGCCTCCAGCAGCGACCGGTGCAGGCCGCCCAGGATGATGCGGTCCGGGTTGAGGATGTTGACCAGGCCCGCGAGTCCCAGTCCGAGGCGGTCGATCAGTTCCTCCGCGGCCGAACGGATCGCGGGATCACCGCCCGCGTCACGGAGCAGTTCGCGGGCCTGCTGCAACAGCCCTTCGGGGCCGGGCTCGCGGCCCGCCGCCGTCAGGAAGGCCAGCGGATCCGTCTCGACGTCCAGACAACCCCGGCTTCCGCAGTAGCAGGGGCGGCCCTCCGGGTTGACCGTGAGATGGCCCACCTCGAGCGCGAGGCCCGAACTGCCGGTGTGCAGCCGCCCGTCGAGGACCAGGGCGCCGCCGACCCCCCGGTGCCCGGTCGCGACGCACAGCAGATCGCGGGCGCCGCGCCCGGCTCCGTGCCGGTGCTCGGCGAGGGCGGCGAGGTTGACGTCATTGGCGGCGAACGCCGGTCCCGCGATGCCCGCGTCGCGTACGCAGTCGGCGAAGATCTGGCGGACCTCCGAGCCCGCGGGCCACGCCAGGTGCAGCGGATTGAGGGCGGTGCCCTCCGGTTCGGCGACGGCCGAGGGCACCGCGAGACCCGCGCCCACACACGGCCTGCCGGTCTTCTCCAGGAGCTGCGCTCCGGCGTCGATCACCGAGCCGAGCACCTGCGCCGGGTCGGCGTCGATCGTCTCGCAGCCGGGCGCGGTGGCGACGATCCGGCCGCCGAGCCCGACGAGCGCCGCCCGGAATCCGTCGGAGTGCACCTGGGCGGCCAGTACGACAGGTCCGTTGTCCGCGATGGACAGGCCGTGCGAGGGGCGGCCCTGGGAACCCGCGGGCGCGCTCGGCTTCGCGTCGATGCTGATCAGGCCCAGCGCCTCGAGCTCGGCGGCGACGGCGCCCGCCGTGGCCCGGGTCACGCCGAGTTCGGCGGTGAGCACGGCACGGGTCGGGGCTCGACCGGTGTGGACGAGCTCGAGGGCGGGACCGAGCACGCCGCGCCCGCGCTCCAGGCGCGTACGCGTGGACAGATCACCCTCGGTACGGGAGGCAGCCTTGCCGTTCATGAGGGCGAGTCTCCCATGATCCGTACGCCGTCTCGCCGTTCACACGTCATCTGCTCGTGCACCGCTCTTCCCTTTCCCTTCCCCTGATGCGCCCGGGTCCCCTGATGTGCCCGGGCAGCCCACGCGAACCTTCCGTCCACCGGTGACCGCCGCCTCACTCGAACCGTCTTGTACGCCACGGGGGCACACCTCTACATTTACTTTGTGCCGCTACTAAACAAAACCACGTCCGCAGCGTCGCGGGCCACCTCCCCGGACCTTGTCCGGCTCCGTGTCGCACTCACCGTCTTCTTCGCGCTCGACGGCTTCATCTTCGCCGGATGGGTCGTGCGCATCCCCGCCATCAAGGAGCAGACCGGCGCGTCGGCGAGCGACCTGGGGCTCGCACTGCTCGGGGTCTCCGCCGGTGCGGTGATCACGATGACGCTCACCGGACGGCTCTGCCGCCGCTTCGGCAGCCATCCGGTGACCGTGGCCTGCGGGATCCTGCTGCCGCTGAGCATCGCGCTGCCGCCGCTGACGCATTCGGCGCTCGCGCTCGGGCTCGTACTCCTGGTGTTCGGCGCCGCCTACGGCGGGATCAACGTGGCGATGAACAGCGCCGCCGTCGACCTGGTGGCCGCCCTGCGGCGCCCGATCATGCCTGGCTTCCACGCCGCCTTCAGCCTGGGCGGCATGGCGGGCGCGGGACTCGGCGGGCTGATCGCCGGGTCCCTGTCCCCCACCCGGCACCTGCTCGGCCTCACCGTGCTCGGCCTGCTCGTCACCACCGTCGCCGGACGCGCGCTCCTGCGCCTCGAAGCTCCGGTGCCCGCGGCCGACCGCCCGGACACCGGCGACCACACCCCGGGGCGCCTCGACGGCCGCACCCGCCGACTGGTGATCGTCTTCGGCCTCATCGCCCTGTGCACCGCCTTCGGCGAAGGCGCGCTCGCCGACTGGGGCGCCCTCCACCTCGAACAGGACCTGGCCGCCCACCCCGGCGTCGCAGCCGCCGGATACTCCTGCTTCGCGCTCGCCATGACCATCGGCCGGCTCAGCGGAACGACCCTGCTCGAACGCCTCGGCCAGACCCCCATACTCGTCGCCGGCGGCACCACGGCCGCCGCCGGCATGCTCCTCGGCGCGCTCGCCCCCACCGTCTGGCTGGCACTCATCGGCTTCGCCGTCACCGGGCTCGGCCTCGCCAACATCTTCCCCGTCGCCGTCGAACGGGCGGGCGCCATGGCCGGGCCGGACGGCGTCGCCACCGCCTCCACCCTCGGCTACGGCGGCATGCTCCTGGGACCGCCCGCCATCGGCTTCATGGCCGACTGGTTCACCCTGCCCATCGCTCTCACCAGCGTTGCGGTGCTCGCGGGCGTCGCCGCGCTGATCGGGCTCACGGCCCGTCGATGAGGAGGGGCGGCAGGCTGCGCCGCCGCCTGCCCGACTGCAACGTGCCGCGACCGGTTGTTGGTTAGGGTGAGGCGCAGGCCAGGTGGTCGGTTCTTGGGCAGGGGAAGCAGGAGGCCGCTGATTCATGGTTGCTCACCGGTCGGACGAGGGGTCGCGCCCTGACCCCGTCTCCGGGAATCGAGACCCGGAACACCACTTACCGAACGCGGTGAGCCACCGCGGGCCGACGGGACGCGGTGGCCGCATGGCCGGCCCGCCCTCGCCCCCCGTGCTGCCCCCGCCCCTGCGTGCGTGGCTCGCGCTGATCGCCGCCCTCGCCGCCCTGCCGGTCGTCGTACTCGGCGTCATGTACGCCGGCCACACCGAGTCAGGCACGGTGGACAGGTGGTTCATCCAGCCGACGGACGACAGTGTGGGACAACCGTGGCGGGGCGTCGCGCTGGCCGTGGACTTCCTGGCGGAGCCAGCCGGAGCGGCGCTCCTGATCGTGGCCGCCGTCGCCGGGTGTCTGCTGCTGCGGCGGCCCCGCACGGCCGTGTTCGTGGTGCTGGCCACCGGCCTGACCGTCGTGACGGCGACACTGCTCAAGTTCCTGGTGGGACGCACCATCCACGGCCCCGACAACCTGTCCTACCCCAGCGGGCACACCGGCTTCCTCACCGCCCTCGCCCTGGTGGCGGCGCTGTTCACGGCCGGCCTGCTCGGCCTCGGCAGGACGGCCGGCCTGCTGCTCGTGCTCGTCTCGGCGCTGGTTGCCGGCGCCGCCATGGGCTGGGCGCAGGTCGCGCTGGGCGCGCACTACCCGACCGACATCCTCGGCGGCTTGTGCACGGCGCTGGCCGTGGTGCCGGTGACCGCCTTGCTGGTCGACCGGGTGGCCGACAGCGGCCGGTGGAAGCACCGCTGACGTCACCTCACGTCATGGGCTCGGCCGCTGACGTCACCTCACCTCACGTCACGCGAAAGGCCGGAAGACCGGCTTCACCGGCCGCCCCGCCAGCCAGGGACCGGGGTCACCGGCATCAAGTGCCTTGCGGTAGACCGCACATGCCTGGGCCACCACGTCGACGGTGCGGTCGATGTCCGCGTCGTCGAGCGCGCTGCTCACCACGAACGACGGGGCGAGCACCCCGCCCGCGAGCAGCTGGCGCAGGAAGAGGGTGCGGTACTCCTGGGACGGCTGCCGGTTCTCGTCCAGGGTGGCGAAGACCAGGTTGCTGGCCCGGCCCCGGACAAGGACGTGGTCGCCGACGCCCAGGCCCGCCGCGGCCTCGCGGACACCGGCGGCCAGCCGCTCGCCGAGAGCGTGGAGGCGCGCGGTGATGCCCTCCTCGGCATAGGTGGTGAGCACGGCCATCGCGGCTGCCAGGGAGTGCGTCTCCGCACCGTGCGTGGTGGACAGCAGGAACACCCGCTCCCCGGAGTGGCGCAGCCCGCCCCGCTCCATCAGGTCGCGGCGCCCGGCGAGCGCGGAGACGGCGAACCCGTTGCCCAGCGCCTTGCCGAACGTGGAGAGGTCGGGCGTGACCCCGTACAGGCCCTGGGCGCCCGCCTCGGACCAGCGGAGACCGGTGATCATCTCGTCGAAGACCAGGACGCAGCCGTGCCGGTCGGCCAGGTCCCGCAGACCCGCGAGGTAGCCGGGCGGCGGCTCGGTGTGGGTGGTGGCCGGTTCGAGGATCAGACAGGCGATCTCGCCCTCGTACCGGGTGAGCATCTCTTCCGTCGCGGACAGGTCCCCGTACGGGAAGGTGACGGTGAGGTCGGTGGTCGCCGCCGGGATGCCGGCGGACATCGGCGTGGTGGCGATGAACCAGTCGTCGACCGAGAAGAACGGATGGTCGCCGCAGATGGCCACCCGCGAACGCCCGGTGACGGCCCGGGCCAGGCGCACCGCGGCGGTGGTGGCGTCGGAGCCGTTCTTGGCGAACTTCACCATCTCGGCGCTCGGCACGGTGGCCAGGAAGCGTTCGGCGGCGTCGGCCTCCACGATGGACGGCCGCACGAAGTTGCTGCCGCGGTCCAGTTCCCTGCGTACCGCTTCGAGCACGCGTGGGTGGGCGTGGCCCAGGCTCACCGAGCGCAGCCCCGAGCCGTACTCGATGTAGCGGTTGCCGTCGACGTCCCAGACGTGGGCGCCGTGGCCGTGGCTGATGACCGGGGCCAGGTGCTCGGGGTACTGGTCGTCGCCCTTGGCGTAGGTGTGCGCGCCGCCGGGGATCATGGCGTGCAGTCGCTCGTTCGCCCTCTGCGAGCGGGGCAGTCGGAACTCTTCGGTGCTCACGCCGGCCTCAGCTTTCTTGTTGCCGCAGGGCTTCGGCGAGACTCGGCGCCTCGCGGTCCCGCTTGGACATCAAAGTGACCGGCAGCGGCCACGGAATGGCGAGCTCCGGGTCGTCGAAGGCGATCGTGACGTCCTCGGCCGGATCGTGCGGACGGTCGATCCGGTACGAGGTGTCGGCGGTCTCGGTCAGCGCCTGGAAACCGTGCGCGCACCCGGCGGGGATGTACAGGGTCGCCTGCGTCTCGCCGGACAGCTCGAAGAAGGCCCGGCCCCGGAAGGTCGGCGAGTCCGGGCGCAGGTCCACGACCACGTCGAAGATCTTCCCGTACGAGCAGCGCACGAGCTTGGCCTCGCCCGCTCCGGAGCGCAGGTGCATTCCGCGCAGCACTCCCCGGGCCGAGCGGGACAGGCTGTCCTGGATGAACGCGTCCGGTTCCAGGCCCACCGAGCGGGCCACGTCGGCGTCGAACGTGCGGCAGAAGAAGCCGCGTTCGTCGGCGTACGGGGTCGACTCGAACAGGTACGCGCCATGGATCGCCGGGACTTCGGTCGCCTTCATCGGGCCTCCCGCAGGGTGTGGTCGGTCGTCGGGAACAGGGCCGCGTTCAGGGCGGTGAACTGGTCGTCCAGGCGCCGGGTGGCGAGCAGGTTCTGTTCGGTGAGGGCCCGCCGCACCCCGGCCGCGTTCTGTTCCAGCGCCCGGAACTGTTCGAGCAGCCGGCCGGCGTCCACCTCGCGGGCCGAGTGGCAGTACGTGCCGAGCCCCATCCGTTCCATGAGCGCGTCGCTCTTCGCCGAATAGCTGACGGCGAGGGTCGGCGTACCGACCTTCATCGCGCAGATCAGGTTGTGGTACCGGGTCGCCACCACGGTGTCGGCGGCCGCCATCTCCTTCATCAGGTCGTCGAGCGAGGCGGTTTCGGCCGCGGTGACCAGCGGCGAGTCCACCGCGTCGAGGATCGCCCCGGCCACCGGCCGGTCGAGTTCGTCGCCGGTGACGAGGCGCACCGGCCTGCCGTCCTCGACGAGCGCGCGCACGAACGCGGTCATGCCCTCCAGGTAGCGCCGGTTGATCTCGGCGGCCCGGTCGCGCTCGTCGTTGCTGCCGTGGAAGTCCATGACGCCGACGCAGACCGGCCCCGGCGGCCCCGAGGGCTCGTGCGCGGACGGTGTGGGCAGGGCGAACACGAGGTCCTCGTAGACCTTGTCGCGCCGGGTGTCCACCTTCATCGCCCGCATCGCGGCGCGGGACTGGTCGTCCCGGAACGACCGGTAGGCGGCAAGCCGTGCCGACCAGCGCACCAGGGCCCTGGTCGGCCGGTTGCCGATCGTGCCGGCGCCGACGCTGACCAGCGCGACCCGGGTGCCGAAGAGCCGGCCGGTCGCGCAGAGCAGGAACAACGAGTAGGGAAAGCCCCACGGCCGCAGCGGCAGCGTGGTCTCAAGCACGCCCGTGCCCGGCACGATCACCACGTCGTGTCGGCGCACCCAGGCGGCGGTGCGGACGACGTCGACGAGTTTGCCCAGGCCCTTGGCCGCGATCGCACCCGCACGTGACGCGGTCCGGTACTCGCCGCGGTACCAGTTCAGCCGGGTCGCGGGGATCCGGTACCGGGTCGCGACGTCCTCGGGGCCGCCGCACAGCGCGTCCACGACGGCCTTCGGCTGCTCGGCGCGCAGGTACCCGAGCACGGCTTCCAGCGATCCGTTGTTGCCGACGTTGCCGGAGCCGAGCAGCCCGAACACCCCGACACGCACGGCAGATTCGTCTCCGGACGTCATGCCTGCCTCCCCTCGCGGCCGGCGACGAGATCGTCGACGGAGACGGTGAGCAGGGCCGGGTCGACCGGGTCACGGTCCTCGACCCGCTCGCCGGCGCCGCCCGGCCGGGCCCGGCTGGTCATCCATGCGGCGAGGTGGCGGTAGCAGGCGCGCCGGTCGGCCACGGACAGCGGCGCCCGCCGGATCGCCTCGACGAAGCCCCAGACGTACTCGGCGAGCAGCCGGGGCGTCGGGTGCAGCGGCCCGGCGCGGCGCGGGTCGAGGTTGACGCACCGGGAGCGCAGGGAGGGGTTGGCCCGCTCGGCGCGGGTGGGGTGGTCGCGGCGGAAGTACAGCAGCTCCGGCACCTGGTGGAAGGGGCCGTGCAGGGCGATCTCGGCGACGAACGTGCGGTCCGCGTGGTGGTAGCTGTCGTGCGGCTTCACCCGGCGCAGCACGTCGGCCCGCATCACCCCGTAGAAGTCGTCGCCGCCGGGCTCGAACAGCATGCTGCGAAAACGCTCCGGCGCGCGCGGCGAGTCGGTGGCGAGCGTGTACTCGTAAGGGACCGTCACCTTGCCGTCGCCGTCGATGACCGCCTGGTCGGCGTGCGCGAGGATGACCTCCGGACGCTCGTCGAGCGCTTCCACGCAGCTGCGCAGCAGGTCCCGTGCGTACAGGTCGTCGTGGGAGGCCCACTTGAACAGTTCGCCGTGGCACTGGGTGAAGACGTAGTTGTGGTTCGGTGCGGCGCCGATGTTCCGCAGCAGCCGGATGTACCGGATGCGTGAGTCCTTCGCGGCGTACCGGCGGCAGATGTCCCGGGTGCCGTCGGTCGAGGCGTTGTCGGTGATGACCAGCTCGAAGTCCTCGTAGGTCTGGCCGAGCAGCGCGTCGAGCGACTCGGCGAGGTACTCCTCGCCGTTGTAGACGGGCAGGCCGATGCTCAGCCGGGGTTGGGCGGTCATTGCGTCCTCACTTCGGGAATGGGGTTCTGGCGGCGCTCGCGCAGAGCGGACCGCAGTTGCAGCCACCACACGGCGGAGCTGCAGAGGGACGCGGCGGCGACGCCCCAGGCCGAGCCGGCGGTGCCGGCCACGAGCGCCCCGCCGAGCCCGCCGCCGACATAGCAGGTCGAGGCGAACAGCTGACAGCGCAGGCTGCGCCGGGCCGCGGCGAGCGCGCGCAGACCGGCCGCCGCGCCGGTGCCGATACCGGCGCCCGCGACACCGAGCGTGACCGGCACGATGATCGCCGAGGAGGAGCTCCAGACGTCGCCGAGAATCAGCTCTCCGAGCCGGTCGGGCATCAGCAGCAGCACCGCGCCCCACGAGAGCGCGCCGACGGCCTGCCCGGCGCCGAGGAAGAGGCAGAACCGGCCGAGCCGTTCCGGGGCCTGGCGCAGCATCCGGGCCGCTTCCGCGACGGTGACAAGGGTCAGCCCCATCAGTACGGCGAGGAAGGGGCCGAGCAGCAGCTCGGCGCCCCGGATCACGCCCACCGCGCTGACCGCGACGATCGCGCCGAGCCCGTACGCCCGCAGCTGGCTCGCGCCGCTGACGCCGACGTTCTCGATCAGGTACCGGTAGCTGAGGTCGCGGTGCTCGTGCAGCCAGTCGCGCCCGCCGGTGAGCCGGGGCCGGATGCCGGACTGGAAACAGCCGTACACCGCGGCCACCGTGGCGGAGGCGCCCCAGGCGAGCACGAACGCGGTCACGCTGCCCACCCGGGCCGCCACCACCATCGCCGGCACGAGCGCGACGCCCCACACGACGTCGTTCACGAACGCCTTGCGGCCGTTGCCGGCGGCGAAGAACGAGTACCGCCAGGCGTCCTGCAACAGCAGCCCCGGCAGCATCAGGCCGAGCCCGGCGAACGCGGGCCCCACCTGGCCGCCGAGCGCGATGCCGACCACCAGACATCCCGCGCCGATGACGGCACCGACGCCGAGCGCGGTACCCGACGACCGGGCGACCGCCCCGCGCCAGGACGCGTCCGACACTCCGCTGAAGCGCACCACGAGGGGGTCGGTCGCCAGGCCGCGGGAGACGCTGAGGACCACTCCGTAGGTCACCCAGGCCAGGCTGAACACGCCGAACGCGGTCAGCCCCAGGGAGCGGGCGACGTAGATCCCCACCGCGAAGTTGGACAGGCTGGAGGCCGCCTGGTCGGCCAGCCCCCAGGAGAGCCGGCCCAGGATGGCCCGCCTTGCGGCGGGCCGGGCCGTCTTCTCCTCCCCGGTGGTCATCGGCTCCTCCCCGGTGGTCATCGGCGTCACGCCTTGATCAGCCCAGCGCCGTGCAGGGCGTCGGCCGCGACGGCGACGGTGTCGAACGGCAGCCCTGACCGCTCGGCGATGTCGAGCAGGCCGTGCTCGCCGTCGGAGAGGTTGAGCACCCAGAGCATGGCCATCTGGGCCTCCTTGGTGTCACTGCGGCCGCCGAGCGCGTCGTAGAGACCGCGCCGTCCCAACTGCGGTTCGCCGTAGGGGCTGAGGTTGAGATAGCGCCGGTTGCGGTCCAGGACCGCGAACGCTTCGCCGCACACCGCCAGGGTGTCCGCCATCGCCGCGGGGGACACGAAGTCCGGGTTGTCCGCCGAGGTGTGGTACTCCGGGTATTCGGAGTACGGGGTCCTGCTGAGCGAGCCCACGCCGAGGTCGAATCCAGGTGAGCAGTACTGCCGCTCGTCATAGCCGTAGGGCGTGAACTCCCTGACGTCGTGCGGGCGTTCGGAGACCCGCAGCACGTGCCGGAGCACCCGGTCGATCTCCGCGTCGCCGCGCCTGCTCTGTTTGTACGTCAGTTGGCCCGTGTCGCCCGCGCAGGCCAGCACGAGGCCGTGCTTGACCGACTCCACCCGTTCCTTGTTGCGCGCGAGCCAGGTGATGGCCCCCACCGTGCCGGGCGCGAAGATGAACCGGTAGGTGTAGTACGGGTTCGTCTCCGCGAGCGCCCTGGCCAGGAACGTCGCCACCGCGATGCCGGCCAGGTTGTCGTTGGCCAGCGACGGATGGCAGACGTGGCAGGAGACGATCACCTCGTCGGGCACCTGGCCGGGGACCACGTGCTCGGCGTAGGTGAGGTGGCCGTCGGCGAGCGTGGAGTCGATGTGCACCTCGTACTCGCCGTCCGGCAGCGCGTCCAGCGTCTCCTGTGCCAGGCAGAACCCCCAGGCCGGCTTGTAGTAACTGGTGCGGTACGGCACCCACGTCGGGTGGTCGGGCAGGGTGTGCAGATGCTCGCGGAGTTCGGCCAGCGGCATGGTCCGCGACACCGGCACGCTGTAGCCGAGCACGTGCAGGCTGGACGCGGCGAAGTCGACGACGCGGTTGCCCGCACTGTCGGCGACATACGCGTCCCGGATGTTCCACTCCTGCGGCACCGTCCAGTCGAGCACCTGCGTCCCGGTCGGCACCTCGTGCACCTGCAACGGGATGTACTCGCCGACGATGTCCAGCGTGGCGCGCACGCCGTCGCCGGTGATGCTGCGGCAGAGCGGGTAGAGCCGCTCCACCAGTGCGTGCATCTGTGCGCCGGCGCCTTCCTCGATCCGTATGGTCATCCGCGCCGCCGCAGGGTGTCGTCGACGGTGCCGGCCTCGGACGCCGTGCGCAGCACGGCCAGGCGGGTGAAGCGCTGCTCGAAGTCCTCGCGGGTCAGCCCGAACTTGCGGTAGGCGTCGGCGAGTTCGAGCGCGCCCTGCTTCACCGTCCACTCGCAGTCGAAGCCGGGAATCGCGGCGCGGAACCGGGAGAAGTCCACCCGGTAGGACCGCGGGTCGGCGCCGTTCTCCCCGGTGATCCTGACCTTCGCGCCGGACACCGCGTCGGCGACCTGCTCGGCGATCTCGGCGACCGTGACGTTGTTGGTCTCGCTGCCGATGTTGAACGCCTGGTCGTGCACCGCCTCTCGCGGCGCGTCAAGGGCCGCCGTGAAGGCCCGTGCGATGTCGCCCGCGTGCACCAGCGGGCGCCAGGGGGTGCCGTCGGAGAGCACGAGCACTTCGCCGGAGAGCAGCGCGTGGCCCACCAGGTTGTTCAGGACGATGTCGGCGCGCAGCCGGGGCGAGTAGCCGAAGGCGGTGGCGTTGCGCATGTAGACCGGGCTGAAGTCGCCGTCGGCCAGGGCGTGCAGGTCGTCCTCCACCCGCACCTTGGACTCCGCGTACGGCGTCACCGGGCGCAGCGGGGCGTTCTCGCCCACCAGGTCGTCCCCGCCCGCGGCGCCGTACACCGAGCAGGTCGACGCGTACAGGAAGCGCCGCACTCCGGCCTCGCGGGCCAGCCGGGCGAGGCGTACGGACGCGTGATGGTTGATGTCGTAGGTGAGCTCCGGTGCGAGGGATCCCAGCGGGTCGTTGGAGAGCGCCGCCAGGTGGATCACGGCGTCCACCCCGGCGACGTGTTCGGCCGTGAGATCACGCAGGTCCACCCGGTGGCCCGAGGGGTCCGCGGGCGGCGGGCCGAGCACACAGTCGGCGAACAGACCGGCGTCAAGGCCGACGACTTCGTGTCCGGCGGCCGTGAGTACCGGGGCCATCACGGTGCCCAAGTAGCCCTGGTGTCCGGTGAGCAGTACGCGCAAGGTTCATTCCCCCAGGTCGGCAGTGCCGAGATCGAGCGTGAGTTTGGTGACGGCGAACGCCTCGGCGTATCGCGCATGGCATTCGATGCCCCGGATCCGGGCGAGGCCGAGGAAGGCCTCGCGGTCGTACCAGGGGCGGTGCCGCTGCGAGGGATAGTGCTCCTGCAACAGCCGCACCTTCTGTTCGGCGGTCTCCGGCGACAGCGGCTGGTATGCCGCCATCCGGCCCAGATCGCCGTCCCATTTGACGATCTCGTAGCCGAGTACGAGGTGGTCGCGGAAGGCGGTGGTCATCAGCTGCGCCAGGCCCCGGTGGTCCTGGTGCGCGTCGTCGGTGCGCGGGGCGAGGACCAGATCCGGCTCGGTCCGCTCGCGCACCTCCTCGACGGCGGCCTTGGCCTCCTCCCACTGCGCGGGCAGCCGGCCGTCCGTCAGCTTGAGCACGGTCAGGCGCAGATCGGCGCCGGGGCAGAACGCGGCGAGCGCTGCCTGCTCCTCCTGCTCGCGCTCGCTGCCGCCGCCGGTGAGCACCAGGGCGTCGACGCGGATGCCCGGCCGCGCGAGGCACAGCGCGAGCAGCGTGCCGCCCGCGCCGATGGCGATGTCGTCGCAGTGCGCGCCCACCGCGACCACCCGGTCCAGGCGACCGGACCCGAGCCGGATCACGCGCTCACCCCGGCACGGTCCCGCTCCCACACGGCCCACGGGCGATCGCCGCGGGCGTAGGCCTCGTCGAGCGCGGCCCGCTCCTTGACGGTGTCGGTCGGCTTCCAGAAGCCGCGGTGCTGGTGCGCCACGAGGCGCCCCTGCTTGGCCAGACCGCCGCATCCGTCGGCGACCAGGTCACCGCTCTCCGGTATGTGGTCGAAGACCTCCTGGCGCAGCACGAAGTAGCCGCCGTTCTCCCACATCGGCAGTTCGCTGACCGGGGTGATGCCCCCGACCAGGCCGTCCTCGCCCAGCTCCACGCAGTGGAACGAGGACTGCGGCGGCACCACCATCATCGACGCGCCCGCGTCACGCGCGGCGAAGCGTTCGATCATCTGGGGCAGGGGGGCGTCGGTGAGCACGTCGGCGTAGTTGGCGAGGAACATCTCGTCCCCGTCCAGGTGGTGACGCACCCGGCGCAGGCGCTCGCCGATCGGTGACTCGATGCCGGTCTGCGCGAACGTGATCGTCCAGTCCGAGATGTCGGTGGACAGCAGCTCGGTCTTTCCGCCCCGCAGCACGAAGTCGTTGGACGTCGTCTCCTCGTAGTTGAGGAAGAAGTTCTTGATGTGGTGGGCTCCGTAGCCCAGGCACAGGATGAACTCGGTGTGCCCGAAGTGCGCGTAGTAGCGCATCACGTGCCAGATCAGCGGCCGCGGACCGACCATCGCCATCGGCTTGGGCACGTCGTCGGCGGCGCCGCTGCGCATCCGCATCCCGTAACCGCCGCAGAACAGTACGACCTTCATGCTGTGACCTCCTTCGACGACGCGACCTCGACAACGCTCAGTTCCGGGATGGGGAAGACGAGGCGGCCGCCCCACTCGTGCACGAAGGACAGCTGCTCGACCAGCTCGGCCCGCAGGTTCCACGGCAGGACCAGGACGTAGTCGGGCTTGTCGATGCCGATCTGCTCGGGCGGCAGGATCGGGATACGGGTGCCCGGGGTGAACCTGCCGTGCTTGTAGGGGTTGCGGTCGACCGTGTACGCAAGCAGGTCGGGCCGGATGCCGCAGTGATTGAGCAGAGTGTTGCCCTTGCCCGGGGCGCCGTAGCCGACGACCGTCTTGCCGTCCTCGGCCGCGGTGATGAGGAACTTCAGGAGGTCGCGGCGCACCTTGGCCACCCGCGCGGAGAACTCGGTGTACCCGGACAGCTCCTGGAGGCCCGCCGCCTTCTCCCTGGCCAGCACGTCGACGACCCGCTGGGACGGCTCTCCGGCCACCTCGGCGGGCCGGGCCCACAGCCGGATGGAGCCGCCGTGCGTGGGCAGCAACTCGACGTCCACGAGGGCGAGTCCGCCACTGGCGAGCGCCCGGATCGCGGACGCGACCGTGTAGTACTGGAAGTGCTCGTGGTAGATCGTGTCGTACTGGTTCTCCTCGATCAGGGTCAGCAGGTGCTGCACCTCGATGGAGACCCAGCCGTCGTCGGCGACCAGGGCGCGCAGCCCCTCGGTGAACCCGACCACGTCGGGGATGTGCGCGTACACGTTGTTGGCCACGACCAGGTCCGCCGGGCCGTGCTCGGCGCGGACGGCCGAGCCGGTGTCCGGGCTCAGGAACTCCGTGAGCGTGGGGACACCCGCGTCCCTGGCCGCGGCACCGACGTTCACCGACGGCTCGATGCCTAGGCAGCGGATCCCCCGGTCCACCACGTGCTTGAGCAGGTACCCGTCGTTGCTCGCGACCTCGACCACGAAGGCGTCCGGGCCGAGGTCCGCCCGCTCCACCGCGCCGGCGACGAACGTGCGCGCGTGCTCCACCCAGGACGTCGAGAAGGAGGAGAAGTACGCGTACTCCGTGAACGTCTCCTCCGGCTTGATCAGCGGCGGAATCTGCGCGAGCCAGCAGTCGGTGCAGACCCGCAGGTGGAGCGGGTAAGCCGGTTCGGCCGTGTCCAGTTGGTCGGCGGCGAGAAAGCTCTCGCACGGCGGGGTCGCCCCCAGATCGACGACGCTCCCCAGCGCCGACGAGCCGCAAAGTCGGCATCGTGTCATCTAATTCCCCCCAGTTCTGCTCGCGCGGGTGCCCCACCGCGAGCCGTTTCCATTCCGTGCGGGCGGCGGGCTCTGCCCGCCGCCGGACCGCGCCGCGATCGCGGCGCGATACCCCTCCACCAGGCGTTCGAGACCGACGGCCGGGCTGAAGCCCTGCTCGTAACGGTCCCGGCCCGCCCGGCCCATCTCCTGGTTCCGCTCCGGATCGGCCGTGATCCGGCGCAGACAGGACGCGAGTGAGGCGGCGTCACCGGGCCGGTGCAGCAGCCCGGTCACCCCGTCCTCGACGAGTTCCACGAAGGCGCCGTGACCGGCGGCGACGGTCGGGACCCCCGCCGCCATCGCCTCCACGACCACCAGGCCGAACGCCTCGAGCCACGTCGAGGGAGCCACCACCGCCACCGAGCGCGCGATGGCCTGCCGGCACTGCTCCGGGTCGTACAGGCCGACGTACCGCACGTCGTCCCGGCCCGCCGCCCAGGCGGTCACCTCGTCCTTCAGCGGGCCCGTGCCGGCGATGGCCAGCGGCACGCCCACACCGCCGGCCGCGGCAAGCTCGTCCCACGCGGCCATCAGCAGCCGCACGCCCTTGGCCTCCGCGAGCCGGCCGAGGTAGAGCACCTGCTCGCCTGCTCCCGTCCGGCGGGCGTCCGGGTCCGGCACGAAGTTGTGCTTGACCGCAAGGCGCTCGGCCGGCATGCCGGATTGCACCAGGACCTCGCGCTGCGCGGCGCTTATGCAGAAGAACCGCTCCACGCCGGACCACCAGCGCCGCCGGTTGACCGAAAGGCTGAGCGCCAGCGGCACCGTCGCGAGCCGGGAGCCGCGGTAGCAGCCGTGCCGGACGGCGGGCAGCGGCGTCCCCCCGACGCACTCGGTGCACGGCCGGCCGTCCCGTTGCAGCGTGCCGGGCGGGCAGACCTGCGTGTAGTTGTGCAGCGTCGCCACGACGGGCACGCCGGCGTCCGCGCAGGCGGCGATGACCGCGGGCGAAAGGAGCGGGAAGACGTTGTGGACGTGCACCACGTCAGGGCGTGCGGCGCGCAGGCGGGCAGCGAGCTCGGAGCGGACCGCCGGGTTCCACGGCACGAGCAACGGCATCGCGGCCTTGGCGGGCAGCGACATGGCGCCGATGTCGTCGCTGCGCCGCTCGAACAGCTCGACCCGGTGACCGGCCGCGCGCAGCAGCTCCGTCTCCTGGTCGACGACGTTGTTCTCCCCGCTCGGCTGCGCCGAGGCATAGCGGTTGTGCACCACGAGGACGTGCATGCTCACAGTCGCCTCCGGTCCTGGGCCCAGCGCGGGATACGGCGTCGGGCAACTGCGGGCTTGGCAAGGGGCGTGGCCGCGGGCGGCGCCGCGAGGAGCGAGGCGGCCAGCGCCAGGTGCAGCAGGTACGGCGAGGCGTCGCCGAGGCCGGCCTCGGTGTACGACGCGATCGCGCAGTAGCTGATCAGGAAGATCGCGCAGGCCCTCGCGAGGGACGGCGGCCGCAGCAACGCGACGGCGCCGAGGATGGTGACGAGCGCGGCCACGAGCGTGATGCCGGTCCAGCCCTGCTCGTGGTAGACGGCCAGCCAGCTGTTGTCGATCGGCAGCCCGCCGAACGACTTGTCGCCCAGGCCCATGCCGAACAGCTTCTCCCCGGTCGTCCGGGGCGCCGCGAGGAGGGCGTCCCAGACCTTGGCCCGGCCGGTGAGGCTGGTGAGGTACTCCTGGCTCTGTCCGCGCAGGAACCACGCGCGGAGCAGGGGGGCGAACCCCACCGCCGCCACCGTGGTGACGACCACCGCCCAGGTGAAGAACCGGCGGGCGGCGGCGCTGGTCAGCACGAGCGAACCGATCGCGAGGGCGAGCCCGATGAGCATGCCGAGCGTGGCCGTGCGGGTATGGGTCAGCGCGAGCAGGACCAGTGAGGGCACGATGACGACCGTCGCGCTGACCTTGTCGGTCCTGCGCCCCAGTACGAGCAGCACGGTGAGCCCGATGATCACTGCGGCGTACTGCCCGATCTGCGGCGGGGTGAGCGGCCACAACGCGCCGACGAGCCGCCCGCCGTAGATGTCGGGCATGGCCGCGCCCGGCGAGATGACCGCGCCGGCCGCGACCGATCCCAGCACCGCGAAGTAGATGCGGATGTGGTGCCTGACGAACGTCTCGCTGCCGTCCCACCAGCGGCTGAGCAGCCACAGCGTGCCGATGAAGAGAGCGAAGCGGGTACAGCGGAACAGCGCCCCGAACCCGGACGCCAGTTGCAGGCTGGAGATCAGGCTCGGCACCAGGAGCAGGGTGAGCAGCAGCAGGAAGGCGCTGGCGTGGATGCGCAGCCGCGGATTGAGCGCGAGCGCAAGGGCGAACGCGGCGACCAGCGCGCCCATGGTGACCAGCTGGATGAGCGAGCGGGGCAGCGGGATGACGGTCTCCGCCCCGGCGGAGCCGAGCGTGTTGAGGATCAGCAGGCCCCAGACGGTCCCGACGAGCTTCGGTGTGCCGAGCCGTGGGGCGGCCGTGGCCGCCGTATCGGCATCGCCCGGCAGTCCGGCACGCCGCAGGTCCTGACTCATCTCAATCACCGTCCCGTGTACGGAGGGTGCTGTTCTCGTCCTGCTCGTACGGCGCGCCCTGCCACTCGCCGAAGTCGAGCACCCGGCTCGGGTCGTGGGCGACGAACTTCCACGGCCCGGTGTAGACGTTGTCGTGCCAGCGGTTCTTCTGCTTGTGGGTGATCGCGTCGGCCACCCGTTCGCCCTTGTACGGCGACCACTTCGGGTAGGTGCCGTAGTTGGACAGGACCGCCATGCGGTCGCACATCTCCGTGCACTTGAGGGCGGACTTGTCGAGCACGAACCGGTTGGTGTGGATGTCCACACGCTGGGTCTTCCACCGGCAGTCGGCGTAGAGCGGCGCGGTGGCGATCTGCGGCCGCGCACAGCGGTCGGGGTTCTTCTCCAGGAGCGTGCAGTCACCGGAGGACGTGTTGGCGGGGCTGTTGCAGAACCGGTCGGCGTTCTCCCAGAGGGTGATCCCGGACCAGTTGTTCTCCAGGAGGTTGCGGTAGACCTCGATCTTGTCCGTACGGGCCGGGACCCGTGGTTCGCCGCCGGACTCGGAGAAGTAGAGGGTCGCGAAGGGGAATTTGTCGCCGCCCGAGGCCTCTCTGCGGCCCTCGACCCAGTTGTTCCGCCGGATCGTGTTCTTCCGGACGACCGCGTTGTAGCTGGTCTCATAGATCAGTGCGGCACCGTCGTTGGCCTCCAGTACGTTGTCCTCGATCCGGAAGTCGTTGTTGTTGGTGTCGGCCCACAATCCGGTTCCGCGGTTGTCGTGCACCCAGTTGCCGCGGATGTCGGCGCCGTCGACGGCCCAGAACTTGATGCCCCCGGTGCAGCCGCAGCCCTCGCGCCGCTTCTCCCAGTCGCCGGTGTTGTTGCCCGTGATCTCGTTGCCCTCCACCACCAGGTCGCGGAGGGGTCCCGTGCCCTTGTACGCGTTCATGCCGTACTGGCCGTTCTCGCTCAGGCAGTTGGCGCGGACCTCCTGGCGGGCGCCGGCCATCAGTCCGGCGCCGGAGTTGTGCCGGATCGTCGAGTGCTCGATCACCCAGCCGTCGGCCGAGTCGTGGTTGACCACGCCCTGGTCGTGCGGCGCGACGAAACGCTGCACGGTCAGGTGGCTGATGGTGACGTCACGGGCGTCGCCGCCGAACGCGTACTGGTTCTTCTTGCGGCCGTCGAGCACCGCGCCGGGCGCACCGAGGTAGCGGTTGCCCTTCTTGGGGATGACCTGGGCGTGGCGGTCCGGTTCGAGCCGGTGCTTGCCCGGCCGCAGCCAGAACGTGGTGTTCGCGGGGCTGCTCTTGGTCTTCGCCGCCAGGTCGTTGACCTTCTTGGGGTCGACCGTCACGGCGCCCGCCGGCGCCTTGGCCGGCCCGGCCGCGGGCTTGGCGCACACCCGGGCCACGGCTGCCCCGGCCCCGGACTTGGACGGCCCGGAGGTCGGCTCCGCCCGGTCGCCCGGCGAGCTCTCGCAGCCGGTCGCCACCAGGACGGCCAGCGCCGCCGCCGGTAACGCCCAGTTCCGCCATGTCATGCCCACCGTCCCCCTCCCCCCCCTAGCCCCGGAACCCGAGCACGGTCGTGAACTCCTGCGCGCCGGCGGCGAAGCCGGTGCCGATCAGCGTCGTGGCGGGTTCCTTGCGCCCGAAGCCCGCGGAGTACCAGCCGAGCGGCGGGTTGCTCTCGCCGCGATGCGCCCGCCAGTTCAGCTGCCGGGGCAGGTCGAGCACCGCGGAGCGGTCCTCGCCGTCCTTGGTCCACGTGAGCACCGCCCGGTTGCCCGTCAGCTCCGCGGTGATCGCCGGGCCCAGGTGGAACGCCAACTGCGCGGCCCGGCCCTGGCCGAGCACCTCGTCGATGACGTGCAACTCCCGTGCGGCGGAGTCCAGTTCGACGCGGCGGCGGTGCACCGCGCCGTCCGCGCGCTGGTAGCCGTCGTGCTCGGCGCACCAGCGGGCCGTGCCCCCGTCGGAGGCGTCGGGCGTGTCCGCGGTCAGGACGCGGGTGCGGGCATGCCGGGTCCACAGGAACGGGCCGCCGGACACGGACTGCTCGGTGCCGCCCAGTCGCAGGGTGTTGTGGCCCAGGGTCGAGCGGAAGTACTGCCGCCACTCGGGCTGCCCGTGGTAGCAGAACGTGCCCGGGTCGGCGAGCACGTCGACCCCGTCGTGCCGGACCTCCACGGACAGCGCGTCGGCGTGGGCGTGCGCGGCGATGGACAGGAACCCGTGCGGGCCTCCGTCGCAGCGGCACCAGATCTCCCCCGGACCGCGCAGGATGGTCATGCCCGCGTCGGCGAAGTGGGCGGTACGGCTCGCGGGGCGGGCCGCCCCGCCCTTCGGGTACGGCCGGACGAGCGCGGCGAGCAGAGGTGTGCGCACATCGGTGCCGGTCACCTCGGGCCACCAGGGGAGCCGGCCGAACACGGCGTCTCCGGTGGCGAGCAGCGAGCCCCAGCGGTCGGTGCCCGCGCCGTCCACGACCAAGCCGTGCCCGTCGTCCGCGTCTCCCTGGCGCGGCGGCCGCAGGCGGTTGTCCACGACGGCCGCGAGCGCGTCGGTCATCCGGAGCAGGACCAGGCGGATCGACGCGGGAACCGGCACATGGGCGGCATCCGCCTCGGCCACGGCGGCCAGCGCGAGTTCGAGGACCAGCCCGTGGTACTCGGTGGCCAGCTCGCGGTTGAGGCCGGAGGTGAAGGTGTTGCTCTTGAGGTGCCGTTCGAGGGACCGCAGCGCATCCGCCCGCCAGCCCTCCGACGAGGGGAACCAGTCGAACGCGCAGGCCGCCGCGAACTGCCCGGCGGTCTCGGCGATGACGTGGTTGTTCGCCGATGATCCCCGGCTGGGGAAGGCGGCGAGCCAGCGCTGGTGGTGCCAGATCTGGTTCAGCGCCACCGGGTTGTCCTCGAAGAGACCGGCCGCGCCCGGCCAGCCGTCGAGCAGCCTGCGGACCCACACCCAGGACAGCAGGCGGATGCCCAGCTCGATGCCGCTGATCCAGTGCACCCCGCGCAGCGGCGGGTTGACCGCCCACCACGACCGCAGGTGCGCGGCCACGCGCTCGGCGTACCGCTCGTCCCCGGTGACCGCGTAGGCGGCCGCGAGTACGGTCAGGTACTGGTGCCGGGACGGCTCCCAGATCTGCTTGATGTCCCCGACCGCGTCCTCGCTGCGGTAGGGCACGTCGAAGGCATAGCCCCACGGAGCCCGGCGTCCGGTCTTCGGGTCGTACCACCAGTCCGGGTCGGCCATGTCGTCGCGGTCCACCCCGAAGTACGTGGCGTGCCCCTCCATCAGCCGGTCCGCCTCGGCCACGAGCCGCTTCGCGGCGTCCGGCGGCACGGCGGCGACCGTCCCGGCGGGCAGTACGGCGGTGAACCGGGCGCCGGTCACGTCCGGGCAGCCGGGCGGCGCCGAGCGCCGCCACTGCCGCCTGCGCACCGCGTCGCTCACCCGGCCGCCGACCTCCTGCGGCCGCATCCGGGACAGCCGCCGCAGGTACCAGCCCGCGCTCGTGCTCATCGTTCCCTCGTCAGTGCCACCGGCGCGCCGCCGGCCAGACCGGCCTGTACGGCGAGGGTGGCCGCCGTGGTGGCGACGAGGGACTCCAGCGGCACCGGCATCGGCCCGCCGGTGCGCACGGCCTTGATGAACGAGGCCAGTTCGGCGTTCTGGCCCTTGTCCCTGGCCTTGGGCAGCCGTGAGCTGACCCAGCGCTTGCGGCCCACTCCCCCGTCCGCGTACACCGAGGCACGCACGAAGTCGTCGAGCCGCAGCACCTTGCCGTCGGCGATCAGGTCGAGGGTCTCCTTGGGGAAGCTGCCGGGACCGGTGGTGACGTAGCTGATGGTGGCCGTGGACCCGTCGGGGTAGCCGAGGACGATCTGCAGGTCCTCGTTGCCGGACGTGGCGGCCGCGTACACCGAGACCGGGTCGGCCCCGAGCAGCCAGCTCGCCGTGTCGATGAAGTGCCCGCCCTCGCCGGCGAACCGGGAGCCCTCGGAGCCCTGCCGCAGGTACCAGCTGCCGTGCTGCAACCGGCCCGCGTTGACCAGGTAGCGCAGGCTCGCGGGACCGGTCCGGGCGCCGAACCGCTCCTTGGCCTCCTGGAGCAGCGGGGCGAACCGGCGGTTGAAGCCCACCTGGAGCCGGTCGTTGCCGGATTCCTCCACCGCGGCGAGCACACCGGTGAGTTCGTCCTCGGTGAGGGCCAGCGGCTTCTCCACGAAGACCGCCTTGCCCGCGAGGAGCGCCTTGCGGGTCAGGTCGGCGTGCGAGCTGTGCCGGGTGACCACGAACACCGCGTCGATGGACGGGTCGCCGAGCGCGGCGTCCAGATCGGTGGTCGCCTCGGCGAAGCCGAACTTCCGCTTCGCGTTGGCCGCGGACAGCGCCGTCGTCGTGACGACCTTGGACAGCTCGACGCCGTCGCGCCCCGTCAGGTGCGGCAGCAGCATCGACGTGGCGTAGTTCCCCGCGCCGACGAACGCCACGCGTACCGGCGTCCGCACGGAGCGGACCGCGCCCGGCTTGACGGTCACCGCGGGCACGGCCACCGCCGGGGCCCCGGCC
>NZ_JBNNJZ010000077.1:0-25392 GCF_050270335.1 Streptomyces sp. NPDC059900 | reverse complement strand
GTGCGGGGTGGGCGGGTTGAATCCGCTGCGGGGTAAACGCGCGGGCGGGCGGGAAAGACCCGCCGCAGAGCGGCAGGCACGGAGAGCACCGGCAGCCGACGACCCACCCCCGCACTCCCCGCCACCGCGGGGCAAACGGGCGGGCGGGCGGGAAAGATCCGCCGCTGAGCGACGGGCACGGCGAGCGCCTACCCCCCCCCCCCCCCCCCGGCCCCCCCCCCCCCGGGGGCAAACGGGGGGGGGGGGGGGTAAAAGATCCGCCGCGGAGCGGCGGGCTTTTGTGGGTTGCCTCAGCGTGGGGTGGTGAGCACCGCCTCTGCCACGGCCAGCGGCGCGTCCCGTATCAGGAGGTGGCCCGAGGGGCGTGCCACGTGGAAGGCCGCGTCCAGGGTCGCCGCCAGGCCCCGCTGGCGCGTGAGCCAGGTTGTGGGGCCGTGCGAGTACGCCGCCAGCACCGTCACCGGGAGCCGCCCCCGCAGGGGGAACTCCCGGCGGAGAGCGTCGAGTTCGGTCGCCAGGTCGCCGTACGTGGCGTACTCCAGAAGCGCACCCTGCAGCACCCGGCTCGCCCCGTAGACCCGCCGCACCGCATCCCCCGGCGCCGAGTCCCCCCGTACCGCCGCCCTCCGCAGGACGGGCCCCGCCGCCCGCGGCAGCCCCGCCCCGCCCAGTACCGCCCCGCACATCCGCGCCGCCCCCACCCGCACCCGGCGCGGCACCCGTACCCCCGGCCGTTCCTCGACGCTGGAGTCGGCCAGGACAAGGCCCGCCGTACGCGCGGGGAAGAGCCGGGCGAACGCCTCGCAGTGGAAGCCGGCGAGCGAGTGCCCGACCACGGTGGCCGGACCGGAGAGGCCCACCGCGTCCAGGACCCGCGCGATCCGCCCGGCCTCGCCCGCGAGCGTGGGCGCCACGCGCGCGTGCCCGCTCAGCCCGGCCCCCGGCCGGTCGAAGCGGACCACCGTCCGCCACGGGGCAAGGAGCTCCACCACCGGGTCCCAGTCGAACCACGCGAGCCCGAGCCCCGCGCTCAGCACACACACCGGCCCGCTCCCCGTCACCTCCACGTGGTGCGGCACTCCCCCGAACCCGACCCCGGCCCCGCCCGCGATCCGTACGAAGCTCATCCGCGTCGCACCACCGCACACGCGACCAGCCCCAGCCACCCCGCGATCAGCAGTACCTGAAGCCGCTGCCCCGCCCCCATCGCCCACGTGCCGTACCCCGCGTCGAACGCGGCGACGGCGGTCAGGGTCCACAGGGTGGCGGCCAGTTCGAGGAACACGAGGAGGAGGCCGAGAGGACCCGCCAGGGACGGCAGGGTCCCGTACCTCCGGGCCGCGAGCGTCAGCGCCGCCATCCCCGCCAGCGCCCCCGTCACCGCGACACTGCTGCTCACCACGTGCGCCGCGTGCGCCAGGGGCACGAGCCCCGCCCGCTCCCTGGCCTCGCAGGCCGCGTCGGCGGTCGGCGCGCAGCTCATCGGCAGCCGGGAGTCGACCGCGGTGGCCGCCCCGTACAGCGCGATCCCCGCCCACCCCACGACCGTCACCCGCCGGCGCGGCAGCCACCGCAGCGCGCCCGCCGCGCCCGCGAGGACGAGCAGCCCGGCGATCAGGTCCGTCGTGCGGAACAGCGTGCCGTACGGCTGGTCCAGGGCGGCGAGTTCACTGACGTACGAGGTCACCGGCGAAAGCGCCGTCCCGAGGAAGGCTTCGAGGAGCCACGCGCTGTAGGCGAGCGCGCCCAGCGCGAGCAGGAGCGCGACGACCGCGACCGGCCCGGCACTCGCGGCGCCGCTCGTGACACCGCCCCCGACACCGCCCCCGACACGACCCCCGGCGACTGTCACGTTCTGCTGCGGTTTATCCGTATTCAGCATGGGGTCATGATCAGTGGAGTGCCGGGGGGTCGCGTGTCGCCACATACCCGCCAGGGGTAAGGTTCCACCCAATGGTGGCCACGGAGAGATCGAAGAGATCAGCGAACGGCAGGCAGCTCCTGCTGCTCGCCGCCCTGCTCTTCGGCATCGTGACGATGCATACGCTGGGCCACCCGACGGGCCACTCCGCGAGTCATCACCCGCCGGCCCCTTCGACGAGCCACTCCGTGAGCCTCTCGACGGCTCACGGCGGCGGCCCCGAACAGGCCGCCGGTCACCGCGCGACGGGCACGCCCGCGTCCGCGGACGCGATCGCGATCGCCGACAGCGGAGCCACCGGCACGGGCGGCATGGACCCGCTCTCCGTGTGCCTGGCGGTCCTCGCCGCCTTCACCCTCGTACTGCTCCTCAGGGCGGGCCTGCTGCGGCCCGGCGGCTTCGCCGTCGCCGCGCGACCGCTCGCCCGGCTGCTCGACGGCCTGCGGCCCAACCCGCCGCCGCCCCGCATACTCCTCTCCCGCCTCTCGGTGCTGCGCATTTAGGCCGACGCACCGGCTGTTTCGCGCTGCCCGCCTGCCCGCGTACCCGTGTGGTTCCCGACGGGAACCTCCGGGCGCGAGCGGTGTGTCCGAAACAGCAGATGCGCCCCTCTGCACGCACCACCACGACGAGGTGTACTCAGCCATGCGCAATCAACTCCGGGGCAGTCAGCCCCTGCGCTCTCCCTCCCGCCGCACCCTGCTCGGCGCCGCGACCGCCGTCGCCGGTTCGGGACTCCTGACGGCCTGTTCCGGCTCCGGCCCCACCGGCCACGCGGGACACGGCAGCGGCTCCGAATCCAAGGGCAGCCCAGAAGGCTACGTCGACCCGTCCGGCAAGGAAGTCGCCGCCGCGGAGAAGAAGCGAGCGGGCGGCGGCACGGTCCGCGAGGTGAAGCTCACGGCCACGAAGACCGAGCTCGACCTCGGCGGCCGCAGCGTCAGGACCTGGGCGTACGGCGACCAGCTGCCCGGCAGGGAAGTCCGCGTCACCGCGGGCGACACCCTCGCCCTCACGCTCGCCAACCACCTCCCTCAGGCCACGTCCCTGCACTGGCACGGCCTGGCCCTGCGCAATGACATGGACGGCGTCCCCGGCCTCACCCAGAAGGCGATCAAACCCGGCGCCGACTTCACCTACCGCTTCGCGGTGCCGCACCCGGGGACGTACTGGTTCCATCCCCACTCGGGCACCCAGCAGGACCGCGGTCTGTACGCACCACTGATCGTCGAGGACCCCAAGGAGCCCCTGAAGTACAACAAGGAGTGGGTCGTCGTCCTGGACGACTGGGTCGACGGGGTGGACGGCTCGACACCCGACGGCGTGCTCGCGGAGCTCAGGAAGGGCATGGGCGGCCACGACATGTCGAACATGGCGCTGCGGACCGGCACCGACCCCACGCCCGAGCCCGAAGCCGCCTCCTCAGGCCCCTCCCGCATGATGATGGGCGCCAAGAGCGACCTCCTCGGCGGCGACGCGGGCGACGTGGCCTACCCGCACTACCTGATCAACGGCCGCACACCGGACGCCCCTTCCTCCTTCAGGGCCCGCCCCGGCGACCGCATCCGCCTGCGCATCATCAACGCAGGCGGCGACACGGCCTTCCGGGTGGCGCTCGGCGGCCACGAGATGACGGTGACGCACACGGACGGCTTCCCGGTGGAGCACGCGAAGACGGACGCGCTGCTGCTCGGCATGGGCGAGCGCTATGACGTCCTGGTCACCGCCAAGGACGGCGCATTCCCGCTGATCGCGGCGGCCGAGGGCAAGAAGGCGGCGGCGCTCGCGGTCCTGCGCACGGGCGGCGGCGGGGCTCCCGGCCCCTCGGTGCGCCCCAAGGAGCTGAAGGGCCGCCTTCTGACGGCGGACAAGCTGCGGGCGGACCGGCAGGTCGCACTGCGCTCCCGCAAGCCGGACCGGACGATCAGGATCCAACTGACCGGCGGCATGGCGAAGTACGACTGGGCCTTCGACAAGAAGCCCTACTCCCCCGACCGGCGCCATCCGGTCCGCGCGGGTGAACGGGTCCGCCTTGTCTTCGCCAACTCGACGGCGATGTGGCACCCGCTCCACCTGCACGGCCACACCTTCACCCTGGCCAACACACCGGACGGCCCCCGCAAGGACACCGCGGTCATCCTGCCGAACGGCACCCTGACGGTGGACTTCGACGCCGACAACCCGGGCCTGTGGATGATCCACTGCCACAACGTGTACCACTCGGAGGCAGGCATGATGACGGTCCTCGGCTACCGCGCCTGACCGGCGCCGAGCCCGTGGGGCGCCCCCGCGTGGGGCGCCCCACACCCGTCGCACAGGACATCGCGTCGCTCTGACGATTAGACTGGGCTCCGTGCCTCAACTACGCCTCGCCCTGAATCAGATCGACTCGACCGTCGGCGATCTCGCCGGGAATGCGGAGGCGATCGTCCGCTGGACCCGGCACTCCGCCGAGCAGGGAGCGCACCTCGTCGCGTTTCCCGAGATGGCGCTGACCGGCTACCCCGTCGAGGACCTCGCCCTGCGGTCGTCCTTCGTCGACGCCTCGCGGGCCGCGCTGCGCACGCTCGCCGCGCGGCTGAACGAAGAGGGGTACGGCGAACTGCCGGTCGTCGTCGGCTATCTCGACCGCACCGAGGAGGCCAAGCCGAAGTACGGCCAGCCCGCGGGCGCCCCGCGGGACGCCGCCGCCGTGCTGCACCGCGGCGAGGCCGTCCTGACGTACTCCAAGCACCACCTGCCGAACTACGGCGTCTTCGACGAGTTCCGCTACTTCGTGCCGGGCGAGACCCTGCCGGTCGTGCGGGTGCACGGCGTCGACGTCGCGCTGGCCATCTGCGAGGACCTCTGGCAGGACGGCGGCCGGGTCCCGGCCACGCGCACGGCGGGGGCGGGCCTGCTGCTCTCGATCAACGCCTCGCCGTACGAGCGGAACAAGGACGACCAGCGTCTCGAGCTGGTGCGCAAGCGCGCGCAGGAAGCCGGCTGCACCACCGCCTACCTCGCGATGATCGGCGGCCAGGACGACATCGTCTTCGACGGCGACTCGCTCGTCGTGGACCGCGACGGCGAAGTCATCGCGCGGGCACCGCAGTTCTCCGAGGGCTGCGTGGTCCTCGATCTGGAGCTGCCCGCCGCCGCTCCCGAGCCGCCGTCGGGGATCGTCGACGACGGGCTGCGCATCGAGCACGTCACCCTCTCCGACGATCCCCTCGCGTACGAGCCGGAACTCACCGGCGGGTATGCCGAGCGGCTCGACGACGACGAAGAGGTGTACTCGGCGCTGGTCGTCGGGCTGCGCGCGTACGCCGCGAAGAACGGATTCAGCAGCGTTCTGGTCGGCCTCTCCGGAGGCATCGACTCCGCGCTCACCGCCGCGATCGCCTGCGACGCACTCGGCGCGAAGAACGTGTACGGCGTCGCCATGCCGTCCCGCTACTCCTCGGACCACTCCATCAGCGACGCGGAGGACCTGGCCCGGCGTACGGGGCTCAACTTCCGTACCGTGCCGATCGCTCCGATGTTCGACGCGTACATGGGCTCCCTGGGGCTGAGCGGACTGGCCGAGGAGAACGTCCAGTCGCGGCTGCGCGGCACGATGCTGATGGCCCTCTCCAACCAAGAGGGCCACATCGTCCTCGCGCCGGGCAACAAGTCCGAGCTCGCGGTGGGCTATTCGACGCTCTACGGCGACTCGGTGGGGGCGTACGGGCCGATCAAGGACGTCTACAAGTCCGTGGTCTTCCGGCTCGCCGAATGGCGCAACCGTGCGGCGGTCGACCGGGGACAGACGCCGCCGATCCCGGAGAACTCCATCAGCAAGCCGCCGAGCGCGGAGCTGCGGCCCGGCCAGGTGGACACGGACTCGCTGCCGGACTATCCCGTCCTCGACGCGATCCTGGAGATGTACGTGGACCGCGACCAGGGCGCCGACGCGATCGTCGCCGCCGGGTACGACCGGGAGCTGGTCGTGAAGACGCTGCGGATGGTGGACACCGCCGAGTACAAGCGGCGGCAGTACCCGCCGGGCACGAAGATCTCCGCGAAGGGCTTCGGCAAGGACAGGCGGCTGCCGATCACCAACCGGTGGCGCGAGAGTTCCGTCTGAACCCTCGCGCCCCCGCCCGACTACCCGGCGTGGGTCGTCTCGCGGTCGGACACCGAGTGCGCCGCCACCAGGCGGCCGGTGCCGACCGCGGGCGACCGCAGGTCCACCACGTAGGCCACCCCCGCGACAGCAAGCCCGAGGACCGCGAGGAACGCCCCCGCCACCGCGGGCGACGTCACGCCGAAGCCCGCTGCGAGCGCGATGCCGCCGATCCAGGCGCCGCCCGCGTTGGCGAGGTTGAACGCCGCCTGGTTCGCGGACGAGGCCAGGGACGGAGCCGCGGACGCCTTCTCCATGACCATCAGCTGGAGCGGCGAGCCCGTCGTGAACGCCGCCATGCCGAGCAGCGCCACCGCGATCGCCGCGCTCCACGCCGCCCCCATCATGAGCGGGAAGAAGGCGAGGACGACGACCAGGGCGGTCAGCCCGCCGAAGAGCGTGCCCCGCAGGGAGTGGTCGGCGAGCCGGCCGCCGAGCAGGTTGCCCGCCGTGGCGCCGACGCCGAACAGCGCGAGCAGCAGCGTGACGCTGGATTCGGCGTAGCCCGCCGCGTCCGTGAGCATGGGCGTCACATAGCTGTACGCGGAGAACAGCGCCCCGAAGCCGGCGACGGTCGTGCCGAGCGCCAGCCAGACCGGCACGCTGCGCAGCGCCCGCAGCTCGCCGCGCAGGCCGCCGCTCTCGCCGTGGGCGTGGTCGGCGGGGACGAGGAAGGCGAGCGCGGCGATGGCCGCCAGGCCGATCGCGCTGACCGCGAGGAACGTGGCGCGCCAGCCGAGCTGCTGCCCCATGGCCGTGGCCACGGGCACGCCGACGATGTTGGCGACGGTCAGGCCGAGGAACATGAGCGAGACCGAGCGCGCCTTGCGCTCGGGAGCCACCAGCCCGGTGGCGACCACCGCGCCGACGCCGAAGAACGCGCCGTGCGGCAGGCCGCTGAGGAAGCGGGCGGCCATCAGCCAGTGGTAGTCGGGGGCGGCTGCCGAGAGCGCGTTGCCCGCGACGAAGAGCACCATCAGGCCGATGAGGACGCGGCGGCGCGGCATGCGCGCGGTGACCGCGGCGAGCAGCGGGGCACCGATGACGACGCCCAGGGCGTACGCCGAGACCAGGTGTCCGGCGGTGGGGATGGAGATGCCCAGGTCGTCGGCGACGTTGGGCAGCAGGCCCATCATCACGAACTCGGTCGTGCCGATGCCGAAGGCGCCCACGGCGAGGGCGAGCAGGGCCAGGGGCATGAAAAACCTTCCGGGGGAGCGCATGAGGGGATGCATCGGGGAGGGGATGCAAGGGGGGACGGGTGTTCCGTAAGTTTACGTACGGAACAAACCCTCTCAGGCCCAGTATTCCGTGAGGTTAAAAACGGATGTGCACCATGTGGCAGGAGTAACGGGTGCGGCGGGAGTAACGGGTGTGGCGGGAGCGACACCCGCCCACGCCCGCCCGGAGCTAGAGCTCCAGCCGCGCCGCGATGGGCAGGTGGTCGCTCGTCGTCTCCGGCAGTGTCCAGGACGACACCGGCTCGACGCCCTTCACCATGATCTGGTCGATCCGTGCCATCGGGAACGACGCCGGCCAGCTGAACCCGAAGCCGTCCCCCGCCGCGCCCTGCGTGGAGCGCATCTGCGCGGTGACCGCGTTCAGGGCCCGGTCGTTCATCGTGCCGTTCAGGTCGCCGAGCAGCACGACCTTGGAGAGCTTCTCGTCGGCGATCGCCTCGCCGAGCGCGTCGGCGCTCGCGTCACGCTGGTTGGCGGTGAAGCCCGCGTCGAGCTTGACCCGCACCGAAGGCAGGTGGGCGACGTGGACGGCGACCTCGCCCTTGGGGGTGACGACCGTCGTCCGCATCGCGCGGACCCAGCCCAGCTTGATGTCCACGGGCTTGGTGCCGGTCAGGGGGTACTTGCTCCACAGGCCGACGGTGCCCTGCACCGAGTGGTACTTGTACGTGCCGGCCAGGGCCTTCTCGTACGTCGGGACGGCGTTCGCCGTGAGTTCCTCCAGGGCCACCACGTCGGCACCGGACGCGGCGACGTCACGGGCGGTGCCCGACGGGTCGGTGTTGTCCGCGTTCACGTTGTGGGTGGCGACCGTCAGATCGCCGCCGGTGGCGGACTTGCCGGTGATCAGGCCGCCGAAGGAGCTCACCCAGATGACCGCGGGCAGCAGCACGGCGATCAGTGCGGTGGCGGACTTGCGGACGAAGCCGACGACGAGCAGGACCGGAATCAGCACGCCGAGCCAGGGCAGGAACGTCTCGATGAGACTGCCGAGGTTTCCGACGCCGTTGGGGATCTGTGCGTGGAAGAGCATCACCAGGGAGAGCAGGACCGCGACCCCGGCCGTGACGAGGCCGCGCTTCCAGATGCCCCGGTCTCCGCGCCACCCGTCGACCAGGCGCCGGAACCGGGACCCCTGGCGGCCGGGCCCCGTGCCCCCGCTGCCTGTCTCCGTCACATACGCCTGCGCCATACGCTCGTCGCCTCACTGGTGCCGTGCAACCGTCCTCGCCCCTGAAACCCTAGGCGATAAACGGGTGTCCTCCCTGCCGTCCGCGACGGCCGTACGGGACGATGACGAACTGCGCGGCTCAGCGGGTTCCACATCTCCCCGCACAACGGGTCGGCTGTGACGAAACGCGCACATTCACCCCGTGGGCCGCAGTCCCTCAAGCACGGTGTCCACGATCTGCTCGGGGAGACCCTCGTGGAGGGGTGCGTCGGAGCGCAGGATGGTGCGCACGAGCATGGGCCCCACGAAGAGGTCGTTGACGAGCACGATGTCGACGTCCGCGCGCAGTTCGCCGTTCTCCACGCCCCGGCGCAGCACCTCGCGCATGACGCGGCGCTGGGGTTCGACGACGGTCGAGTGATACGCCTCCCACAGCTTCGGCAGGCTCTTCATCTGCGCGAACACGTTGTGCAGCAGCGCGGACGAGCGCAGGTTCACGCCGCGCATGCGCAGGTGCTCCAGGCAGACGATGATGTCGCCGCGCATGGACTCTCCGGGGAGCTCGGGCGGAGGGTCGTCCAAGCCGCGCAGGATGTCGACGAAAAGCTCCTCCTTGCCGCTCCAGCGGCGGTAGATGGTGGCCTTGCCCACACCCGCCGTGCGCGCGATCCGTTCGATGGAGATCTCGGCGAGGGGTTCACCGTCCTCGATCAGTTTCAGGACGCCCTCGACGATCGACCGCTCCACGGCCTCGCTCCGGGGGCGCCCCCGCACTGCTTTGGCGATGTGGCCCACGTCTGCTCCGCCTCTCGTCGTCCGCCGCTTCGATTGTCCCTGCCGGGGAGCGGTCAGTGCCCGGCGCCCACCGGGTCGGCCTCCCGCTGCTCGGGCTCCGGCTCCACGGGCGTGCGGCCCGGCAGGAACAGGGCGACGACCACGACGCCGATCAGGGCGACGCCCGCGCCGCACAGGGCCGTGACGTGCATGGCGTGCAGAAACGAGTCGTGGGCCGCGGTGACCAGGGGTTCGCCGCGCGGGCCGAGCTTGGCGGCGACTCCGAGGGTGGCCTCGATGGACTCGCCCGCGGTGTGCCGGATGTCGGCGGGCAGCAGGGTCAGCTTGTCCTCCACGCCGCTGCGGTAGGCCGCGGAGAGCACGGAGCCGAGCACCGCGATGCCCAGGGCGCCGCCGACCTGCCGGAAGGTGTTGCTCAGCGCGGAGGCGGAGCCCGCCTTCTCGCGGGGCAGGGCCTGCATGATGACGACGCTGGCGGGCGTCATGATGTGCGCCATGCCGGTGCCCATCAGGAAGAACATGACCTCCAGGATCCAGATCGGCGTGTCGGCCTCCAGGATCGTGAACGCGGCGAGCATCGCGGCCAGGAGCAGCAGGCCGCCCGCGCACACGGCGCGGACACCGAAGCGGTCGACGACGAGGCGGGCGCGCGGCGCGAAGATGAGCTGCGCCGCGGCGAGCGGCAGCATGAGCAGGCCGGTCTGGAGCGGGGAGTAGCCGCGCACGCTCTGCGTGTAGAAGACCGCGAAGAACGTCACGCCCATCAGCGCGAAGAAGACGAGCGCGAGGGAGCTGATCGCCGCCGAGAAGATGCGGTTCTTGAAGTACGAGATGTCGATGGACGGGTGGTCGCTGCGCTTCTCGTGCAGCACGAAGCCGACGAGTACGGCGATGCCCGCGACGATGGTTCCCAGGACCTTGGGGTCGGTGAAGTCGGCGAGCTGGCCGCCCTTGATGATGCCGTAGACGAGCAGGACGAGGCCGACGATGGACAGGCCCACGCCCACCAGGTCGATGCGGCCGGGCTTCGGGTCGCGCGATTCGGGGACGAGCCAGATCATCAGGCCGATGGCGACGATCACGATCGGCACGTTCACCAGGAAGACCGAGCCCCACCAGAAGTGGTCGAGCAGGACACCGCCGGTGATGGGCCCGATCGCGATGGCGAGGCCGACACCGCCCGCCCAGATGCCGATGGCCTTGGGCTGCTCCTCGCGCTCGAAGACGTTCATCAGGACGGCGAGGGTGGCGGGCATCACGAAGGCGGCGCCCAGGCCCATCACCGCGCGGAACAGGATGAGTTGGACGGGTGAGCCCGACTCGGCGGCGAGCGCGGAGCCGATGCCGAAGACGGCGAGGCCGACGAGCAGCATCTTCTTGCGGCCGAGCCGGTCGCCGAGCAGGCCCGCCGTGAAGAGGAGCCCGGCGAAGACGAGCGTGTAGGAGTTGATCGCCCACTCCAGGTCGCCCTGGGTGGCCCCCAGGCCCGTGGGCTCCGGGGTCGAGATCGTCTTGATGGCGACGTTCAGGATCGAGTTGTCGAGCACCACGATCAGCAGGCTCAGCATCAGGACGCCGAGGATCGCCCAGCGGCGCCGGTGCACGGCCTCCGGTATGCGCGGGGTGGTGACGTCGGGAGTAGTCATGCCGTCAAGCCTAGAGCCATTCCGATACGAGACCGTCTCGTATTGTAAAGACTTTACCGAAGGGGCCACTAGCCGACTTGCGGCACGCGATGCCACCATGGAGGAGATCCGGGGACGCCGTCAGGGCGCCTCGAGATAACAGAAGGAGCCGTTGCGATGACGCAACTTCCGGCTGCCCAGAACCAGCCTGCGGGTCCCGCCGCGAGCCAGTCCGCCGACAGCAGCAAGGCGCTGTACGGAGGCAAGAGCTCCCGCCGCATCACCGTCCGGGACATCACCGCCGCCAAGGAGCGGGGCGAGAAGTGGCCCATGCTCACCGCCTACGACGCGATGACCGCGTCCGTCTTCGACGAGGCCGGCATCCCCGTGATGCTGGTCGGCGACTCGGCGGGCAACTGCCACCTCGGGTACGAGACGACCGTGCCCGTCACGCTCGACGAGATGACCATGCTGTCCGCGGCCGTCGTACGGGGCACCTCGCGCGCCCTGATCGTCGGCGACCTGCCCTTCGGCTCGTACCAGGAAGGGCCCGTCCAGGCCCTCCGCTCCGCGACGCGCCTGGTGAAGGAGGCCGGGGTCGGCGCGGTGAAGCTGGAGGGCGGCGAGCGCTCGCTCGCCCAGACCGAGCTGATCGTCTCCTCCGGCATCCCCGTCATGTCCCACCTCGGCCTCACGCCGCAGTCCGTGAACACCATGGGCTACCGCGTCCAGGGCCGCGGCGACGAGGCGGCGCACCGGCTCCTGCGGGACGCGAAGGCCGCGCAGGACGCGGGTGCCTTCGCGGTGGTCCTGGAGCTGGTACCGGCGGAGCTCGCGGCCGAGGTCACCCGCTCCCTGCACATCCCTACGGTCGGCATCGGCGCGGGCGCGGCCTGCGACGCGCAGGTCCTGGTCTGGACGGACATGCTGGGCCTTACCGGCGGCAAGATGCCGCGCTTCGTGAAGCAGTACGCGGAGCTGCGCAACGTGATGAGCGGCGCGGCCAAGGCGTTCGCGGAGGACGTCGTGGGCGGCACGTTCCCCGCCGCGGAGCACTCGGTCCACTAGCACCGCGGGGCGGTTGACCACCGCCGTACAAGCCATAGCGGCACCACCGGCAGCCCGTCGATTTCCCCCGTCGACGGGCTGTCCGTTTTCCCCCGCGGAGCAACGGGTGGGCGGGCGGGAGAGATCCGCCGCGAAGCGGCGGGACAGGACGCGGCCGGCCCCACCGGCGAGGTGTAGGCGGGCTGTCGGTGGTTTGTCGGTGGGGGCTGCCAGTCTTACGGCATGAAGCGAATCGACAACATCCCCGGCGGCGCCGGAAGCGCCGTCACCGTGAGGGGACTGGTCAAGCACTACGGCGAGACCAAAGCACTGGACGGCGTGGACCTCGACGTACGCCCGGGCACGGTCCTCGGCGTCCTCGGTCCGAACGGCGCCGGCAAGACCACTCTCGTCCGCTGCCTCTCCACCCTCGTCGTCCCGGACTCGGGCTCGGCCGTCGTCGCCGGTTACGACGTCGTGCGCCAGCCCCGCCAGCTCCGCCGCGTCATAGGCCTGACCGGCCAGTACGCGGCCGTGGACGAGAAGCTCTCCGGGCGCGAGAACCTGTACATGATCGGGCGGCTCCTCGACCTCTCCCGCAAGGAGTCGAGGTCGAAGGCCGACGCGCTCCTGGAGCGGTTCTCCCTCACCGAGGCGGCGAACCGCCCCGCCAAGACGTACTCCGGCGGCATGCGCCGGCGCCTCGACCTCGCGGCGTCGATGATCGGCAGCCCCTCCGTCCTCTACCTCGACGAGCCGACCACCGGCCTCGACCCCCGCACCCGCAACGAGGTGTGGGCCGAGGTCAAGCGCATGGTCACCGACGGCGTCACCGTGCTGCTCACCACGCAGTACATGGAGGAGGCCGAGCAGCTGGCCTCCGAGCTGACCGTCATCGACCGCGGCAAGGTCATCGCCAACGGCGGCATCGACGAGCTGAAGGCGAAGGTCGGCGGCCGCACCCTGCGCATCCGCCCGGCCGACCCGCTGGAGCTGCGCCCGCTGGCCGGTGCGCTCGACGACATGGGCCTGACCGGCCTCGCCACCTCCACCGTTGACGCCGAGTCCGGCACGGTCCTGGTGCCGATCCTCAGCGACGAACAGCTCACTGCCGTGGTCGGCGCGGTCACCGCGCGCGGCATCACGATCGGCTCGATCGCCACCGAACTGCCCAGCCTGGACGAGGTGTTCCTCTCCATCACCGGCCAGAAGGCCAGCGCCCCGCAGGACGCACGCCCCGAACTCGAGGAGGTTGCCGTATGAGCACCACCACTCTCACGCCGCCCCTCCACCAGGGCGAGGCGGATGCCCGCATCGGCCTTCGCGACCACGTGCGCCACACCAGCGCCCTGGTCCGCCGCAACCTCCTGTGGATCCGCCAGGACCCGGAGTCGATGCTCGACGCGATCCTGATGCCGATCATCTTCACGCTCTTGTTCGTGTACGTCTTCGGCGGCTCCATCGGTCAGGCGCTCGGCGGCGGCCAGGACCAGTACGTGCAGTACGTGGTGCCCGGCATGATGGCGATGATGAGCATGAACATCGCCATGGCCGTCGGCACCGGCTTCAACCAGGACTTCCAGAACGGCATCATGGACCGCTTCCGCACCCTGCCGATCGGTCAGGGTTCGGTGCTCTTCGCCAAGATCGTGGTGGAGCTCATGCGGATGCTCGTCGCCACGGCGGTCATGATGGTCGTCGGTGTCCTGGTGGGCTTCGACATCACCAACTGGGGCGGTCTCTTCGCCGCTGTGGGCCTTTCCGCACTCTTCGGGTCGGCCATCATGTGGATCTTCCTGGTCCTCGGCGTCGCGCTGAAGAGCGCCCAGTCCGTGCAGGCGATGGGCTTCCTGGTCCTGATGCCGCTCCAGTTCGGTTCGTCGATCTTCGCGCCGACGCAGTCGATGCCGGGCTGGCTCCAGGCCTTCACCGACTACAACCCGCTGTCCTCGCTCGCGGACTCCGCGCGCGGCCTGATGGTGGGCGGCCCGGTCGCCCACGACATCTGGGTGACGGTCGGCTGGTCGGTGGTGCTCACGGTCGTGATGGCGCCGATCGCCATCCACAAGTTCCGCACCAAGAGCTGACCGGCGGATCTCCCGCGGGCTACTTGATGTACTTGTCACAGAGGGCGGCGGCCTCCTCCAGGGAGAGTTCGCCGCCTTCCGCGTACGCGGTCTCGTACACGGCGTCACCCAGTGCCGCACGCGCCGACCCCTCGGCGGCCGTGTTGATCTCGCGCTCCGCGGCGGCGGCGAAGTGACCCGGCGGCAGCTCACGGCGGGCGACGGCGATCAGCCGCGCGGCGTCGGCGGCGTACCGGCCGTCCTCCAGCGCGGCCAGGGCACGGGCGGCGGTGGTGAGATGCACGGAGGTCATCTGCGGCGCCATCATCTTGGTCAGCGGGTCGAGGGACTTGTCGAGCGCGGAGCGCGCCACGGCGAGCCCCTCCGCATGGCGGCCGTCCACGGTGTCGAGCCACGCCTCGGCGCCCAGCATGAAGCCCTCGAAGATGACGAACTCGACGGCCTTGAAATCCTCCCGCAGCAGCCGCAGTTGTTCACGGGCCTCGGCGGAGCGGCCCGTACGGCCGAGCAGGTCCACGAGGAAGAACCGGGCGGCGGGCATCGACTCGCCGTTGCTGCTGCTGACGCCGTCACGCTCCATGACCGCCCAGAGCAGTTCCTCGCCCCTGGCCAGTTCCCCCGCCTCGGCGAGCACTCCCCCGAGCCGGGCCATGAGCACACTGACCTGCGCGGGGGCGCCCAGCGTCTCCGCGTGCTCGATGGCGGCGCCGAAGTCCTCGGCGGCCAGGGTGTAGCGGCCGCGCCGCTCGTGCGCCTCGCCGCGCGAGGAGAGCGCCTCGGCCATGCCCCACACGTCGCCGAGCCGGGTGAAGATCTCCAGGGACTCGTCGGCGTCACGGCGGGCGTCGCCCGCCCAGTCGGCGCGGTTGGCGCGGATGTTGGCGCGCTGTTGCAGGGACGCGGCGAGCTCCCAGTCGTAGCCGAGTTCGCGGCAGGAGGCGATGGTCGCGTCGATGATCTCGTACAGCCGGGTGATGTCTCCTTCGAGCATCACCGCGAAGAACCACAGGCTCCCCGGCGACCAGCAGGTCTGCGGAAGACCCGGCCGGTACGCCTCCCGGATGCCCGCGAGCTTTTCGACGGCCTCCGGCGTCTGCCAGGCCTCCAGGTTCATGTCCATGCAGGACAGCTGGATGAGGTGGACTCCGCGCCGCGCCTCCTGGAGCACCTCGGGGCGCATGGGCGGCGGGCTGTCCGTGCAGCGTTCGTAGAGCGGTTCCACCGGGGTGACGGGGCGGGCGAAGGGGTCGGGGCCGAGGGCCACGACGTCACGGGACCAGTTGCGGATCTCGACGCGCAGGTCGCGGATCGTCCAGAACCAGGAGAGCGAGAGGACGAGGCAGAGCGCTTCCTGCTCCTCCCCGGCGGCGACCGCGTGCCGCAGGGCGGTGCGCAGATTCTCGTACTCGATCTCCAGGCCCTCGACGGCTTCCCGCTGGCCGCCGCCCCGCAGCCGCGGTTCGGTGAGCCGGGCGAACTCCCGGAAGTACACGAGGTGGGCCCGTTCGGCGGCGTCGCGGTCACCGGCCTCGTCGAGCCGTTCGCCCGCGTACTCCGCGACGGTTTCGAGCAGCCGGTAGCGCATGCCGCCCCGCTGTGCTGGGGCGGCGACGACGAGGGACTTGTCGACGAGGGAGCCGAGCACGTCGGCGACGTCGAGCGGCCGGTGGAGGGGCGGCGCCCCGCACACCGCTTCGGCGGCGGCCAGGTCGCAGCCGCCCGCGAAGACGGAGAGGCGGCGCAGGACGGCGCGTTCGGGGTCGTCGAGGAGGTCCCAGGACCAGTCGACGACCGCGCGCAGCGTCTGCTGGCGGGGCAGGACCGTGCGGGCGCCGTTCGTCAGGAGGCGGAAGCGGTCGTCGAGGCGGTCGGCGATCTGGCGCGGGGTGAGCACGCGCAGCCGGGCGGCGGCCAGTTCGATGGCGAGCGGAAGCCCGTCGAGCCGGTGACAGATCTCGGCGGCGGCGGCTTCGTCGTCCTCGATGCGGAAGCCCGGCCTGGCCGCCGCGCCGCGGTCCGCGAGCAGGCGCAGGGCGATGGGCTCGGGCAGCGGCTCCACGGGGCGCAGCAACTCCCCCGGTACGCCGAGGGGTTCACGGCTGGTGGCGAGGACGGTGAGGCCGGGGCAGTGCGCGAGCAGCCGGTCCGCGAGGCGGGCCGCGGCGTCGATGACGTGCTCGCAGTTGTCGAGGATCAGGAGCATGCGGCGCGCGGCGCAGTGTTCGGTGAGGCGTACGACGGGGTCGTCGCCGTGCCGCTCCGACACCGCCCGCAGCTCTTCGGCGCCCGCGCCGCGCAGCACCGTCTCACGGGCGCCGAGCGCGGTGAGGACCGCCTCGGGCACGGCGTCGGGGTCCTCGACCGGCGCGAGTTCCGCCAGCCATACGCCGTCGGGCACGCCGTCCGCGTGGGCCTCCGCGACCTCCTGCGAGAGCCGCGTCTTGCCGGCGCCGCCGGGGCCGAGCAGCGTGACGAGGCGGGCGCGCTCCAGGTCGCCGCGGATGGTCTCGATGTCGCCCTCGCGGCCGACGAAGGAGGTGAGCCTGGCGCGCAGGTTGCCCTGCGGTCTCTGCGGCGGGCGGGGCTTGGCCGGGGGCGGCTGCGGCGGGGCGTCACTCCGGAGCAACTCCTCGTGCAGCGCGCGGAGTTCCGGGCCCGGGTCGGCTCCGATGCGGTCCGCGATGAGCCGTCGTACGCCGTCGTAGGCGGCGAGTGCCTGGGCCGGGCGGCCCGCGTCGCGCAGGGCCCGCAGCCGCAGGGCTTGCAGCGGCTCGTCCAGGGGGTGGGTGTCGCACAGGGCGGCGAGCTCGGGCAGCACCTGCTCGGCCCGGCCCAGCGCGAGCGCCGCGGCCAGCCTCGCGCGGCGGGCTTCGAGGCGGCGGGACTCCCACCGGGCGGCCTCCGCCGTGCGGTCCGGGAGGTCGGCGAGCACGGGCCCCTGCCAGAGGGCCAGCGCGTCGTCCAGGACCGCGGCGGCCTTGGCCGCGTCACCGTCCGCGAGGGCGTCCGCGCCTTCGCGCGCGAGCCGGTCGAAGCGGTACAGGTCGATGTCGTCCGGCGCGGCACACAGCCGGTATCCGCCGTCGGTCGAGGCGATCGCGTCGGCGCCGATGGCCCTGCGCAGCCGCCCCACGAGCGCCTGCACCGCCCCGGTCGCGTCGGCGGGCGGATCACCGTCCCATACCTCGCCGACGAGCACGGCCACCGGGACAGGGCGGGGAGCGCGCAGGGCAAGGACCGTCAGAAGAGCGCGCAGCCTTGAGCCGCCGACGGGGGCATGAGTTCCGTCGGCGTGAAATGCCTGGGTGGTGCCGAGAATGCGATAGCGCACGGGGTCCATTGTCTCTGGTGGAGGTGCGGAGCGATGTCAGATGCCGCGCCGGGCCGAAAGCACTGCGGGGCCGGGGCGGCGGACGGGGCGATGGCTGGCGGAGGGTCGGGGGCGGGGCGGGCGGCGCGCAGGGTGGTCGGGGGCGGTATCGAGGGCGGGGCGGGCGGCGCGCAGGGCGGTCGGGGACGGTTTCGAGGGTTGGCGCGAGCCGCGCGCAGAGTGGTCGTGGGACGGGCGGGGTTTGTGGCGGGGGTCCCGGTGTGCCGTGGGCGTCCGGCGGGGCGTGAGTCCCCACCTCGGCCCGTGTTCCCGGGTGCCGGCTCATCCGGGGGTCAGGCCGTGTCCTCCTGCACCTCCAGGGAGACGAGCACGCCCACCTCCCTGCGGAAGTGTCCCTTCTCCCGGCAGCCCTCCACCGGGTCCGTGAACCACTTCGGGCACTTCTCCACCGGGCGGAGCGACCTCTCCCCCTCCACCGGCTCGTACGTGCCCGCCCGCAGCGCGAAGCCCTGCGTCACCAGCTGGATCGACCGCACAACCCCCACCGTGTCGGGCCCGTACTTCCCGTGCCGTTCCACGGAGTAGAGCGCCGGGCCGCCGCCCAGCTGCCACGCCACCTCGTCCCCCACGGAGAACGGCGTCCCGCAGCACTCCATCTGCCAGTCGTCGTACATCACGTTCCACAGCGCCATGCCCCCACCTTCCCCGGAACTCCCCACCGAGTGCGAGACGTTTTCGGCGTACACCGGGGTACGGTCCCGTACGACAACCGGCCCGCCAGATCCAGGAGCCCCACTCCATGACCATCGCTCCCACTCGACGCAGCGACCGGCGGATCAGTCCCGTCTTCCTCGGGATCGCCGCCGTCACCGCGGTCTCCGGCTGGGCCGTGTGGACCGGATTCGCGGACAATCCCGGGCTCGCCGTCTTCCTCTTCGTGACGGCCGCCTGGATCGTCTCGCTCTGTCTGCACGAGTACGCGCACGCCCGCACCGCCCTGCACAGCGGCGACATCTCCATCGGCGCGAAGGGTTATCTGACCCTCAACCCGCTCAAGTACACGCACGCGCTGCTCAGCATCGTGCTCCCGGTGCTCTTCGTGATCATGGGCGGCATCGGCCTGCCCGGCGGCGCCGTCTTCATCGAGCGGGGCCGGATCCGCGGCAAGTGGAAGCACAGCCTCATCTCGGCCGCGGGACCACTGACGAACGTGGCCTTCGCGATCGTCTGCACCGCGCCCTTCTGGCTCGACGCGCTCTCCGGCGTCCCGGACACCTTCCGGTTCGCGCTCGGTTTCCTGGCCCTTCTCCAGGTAACGGCCGCGATCCTGAACTCGCTGCCCATCCCCGGCCTGGACGGCTACGGCGTGATCGAGCCCTGGCTCTCGCACAAGATCCGCCGCCAGGTGGAGCCGTTCGCGCCGTTCGGCCTGATCGCCGTCTTCGGCATCCTGTGGATCCCCGAGGTCAACGGCGCGTTCTTCGACGCGATCGACGCGATCCTGCGCGGCCTCGGCGTGGGCGATCTCGAAACGTACTGCGGTCAGGACTTCTACCGCTTCTGGGACGGCGACGCGAGCCAGTACTGCACGCTCAACCCGTAGACGCTCAGCCCGTAGCGGTCCGCGCGGCGTCCCGCTGGGCCTTCGCCCGGCGCAGGTAGTACCACGCCATGTTCGACGAGAGCCCCGCGAGCAGCACCCAGACGACGCCGATCCAGTTGCCCCGGGCGAAGGAGACAACGGCCGCCGCGACGGCGAGGGCGCAGACCGTGAGGGCGTAGAGAGCGAGGCGGGGCATTGGGGTCGGCTCCTGTCGGGGGTCGGTTCGGGTGACGCGGGGACACCGCGCGCAGCGACGTACGTCAACGGCGTCCGCACCCAGTGTCCCCCATGCCCGCTACGTCCTAGACGTCGGTCACGCGCAGCCCCGCGTGCGCCTTGTAGCGCCGGTTCACGGAGATCAGGTTGGCCACGAGGGACTCGACCTGGTGCGCGTTGCGCAGCCGCCCCGCGAAGACGCCCCGCATACCGGGGATGCGGGCGGCGAGCGCCTGGACGATGTCCGTGTCGGCGCGGACCTCGCCCAGGACCATCACGTCGGTGTCGATCTCCTCGACGGCGGCGTCCTGGAGCAGGACGGCCGACAGGTGGTGGAAGGCGGCCGTGACCCTGGAGTCCGGAAGCAGGGCGGCGGCCTGCTCGGCCGCGCTGCCCTCCTCGGGCTTCAGGGCGTAGGCGCCCTTCTTGTCGAAGCCCAGCGGGTTCACGCAGTCGACGACGAGCTTGCCGCTCAGCTCCTCGCGCAGCGCTTCCAGGGTCTTGCCGTGCCCGTCCCACGGCACGGCGACGATCACGATGTCGCTGCGCCGCGCGCACTCGGCGTTCTCGGCGCCCTCGACGCCGTGGCCGAGCTCGTCGGCGGCGGCCTGCGCCCGCTCGGCCGCACGGGAGCCGATGATCACCTTCTGGCCCGCGCGGGCGAGGCGGTAGGCGAGGCCGCGGCCCTGGTCGCCGGTGCCGCCGAGTACGCCGACGACGAGCCCGGAGACGTCGGGCAGCTCCCACGGGTCCTTGGCCGGAGCCTTCTGCACACTGTCGTTAGAGGTCATGCGGCCGACCTTACTCACCGCCCGGCCGCCGCCCGCCTCAGGCCAGCGCGGCCACCGGTATACGCCGGAAGGTGATCGTCTCGTACGCGCTGAAGTCACCCGTCTCGTAGAGGAGTCCGACGGTCTCGTCGTCGGCGCGGACGAGATCGGAGTACGCGGCGGGCAGTCCGTCCACCGTGTACGCGTCCTGCCACGTGATGCCGCCGTCGCGGCTGCGGCGCACCGTCATCAGGGCGCGGAAGCCGGGGTCGGCGGGTCCGGAGAACAGCAGCACGTCCGGCGTACGCAGCTGGAGCACGCTGCATTCGACGACGGGGCCGACGAGGCCCGCCTGCGGCCGGAACGGCTTGACCAGCCTCTGGCCGCCGTCCGCGGAGTGGGCGTCGCCCCGGGTGCCGGGGGCCGGGGAGTCGTTGCGGGTGTTGAAGTAGAGCCTTCCGTCCGGGAGTTCGGCCGCGGTGGTCTCGTTGACGTTCACATAGCCGTCGGTGTTGTCGTCGATGTAGCCGATGCGCCAGGTCTGGCCGAGGTCGTCGCTGAGCAGGCAGTGGCCGCCGTTGTACTTGCCCTCGGTGCCGTTGTCCGTGCCGGAGGGCGGCAGGGAGTGGTTGGCGGGCACGACGATCCGGCCGGCGGCGCTGCCTTCGCCCAGCTGGATCGCGTGGCCCGGCGTGGTCGCGTACCACCGCCAGCTCGCCTTCTTCGCCTGGCCGGTGATCTCCCTGGCCGCCGACCAGGTCAGGCCGTCGTCGTCGCTGTGCTGGACCCAGACCCGGCGGCCGTTCGCCGCGGAGACCTTGCCGCGGCGGATGGCGTCCTCGGTCGCGGCGGCGGCGTTGCGGACGTGTACGAGGAGGACGCGGCCGGTGCCGAGGACGACGGGGGCGGGGTTGCCCGCCAGATCGGCGCCGTTCTTGACGGCGACCTGGAGCGGTCCCCAGGTGCGGCCGCCGTCGGCGGACCGCTTCAGCACCACGTCGATGTTGCCGAAGTCGTCCTGCGAGCCGACCCTGCCCTCGCAGAAGGCGAGCAGGGTGCCGGAGTTCGTGCGCACGACGGCCGGGATGCGGAAGCTCGCGTAGCCCTCGCGTCCGGCACGGAAAGGAACACTTGTCTCATCAGCCATCTCCGGTCCGTCCCCACCTCGGGCGAATTCCCGGTGAACTCCGCCTGACGACTCACCCGTTGAGGCAAGATGCGGCCCCATGGACGCCGTACGGGTCGCGCTCCTTCGCGAAGTGCTCGCCGGAACCGAGTGGGTGGGCGCGACGCGCCGCTTCGCGGGGACGCTGCGGTCCTCCGTGGTGCCGCACGGGGGCGGGCTGCTCCTGGTGGGCACGGAGGAGTACGAGCCCTGGCATCTGGCCGCGCACCTCGTGGACGAGGCGGCGTGGTCGGGGACGCCGGAACTGACGCCGACGCTCGTACGCCACCGGGTACGGGAGGGGGATCCCGCCCATCTCTCGACGGGGCTCGGCCGGATCGAGGCGGCGCGGCGCGGCGAGACGCTGCTCGTGGTGGCACCGGACACGCCCGCGCAGCCGCCGGGGGCGGGGCTCCTGGAGCGAGTGCACGACGCTCGCGCGGCGGGGGCGACGGTGCTCGCCCTGGGTTCGGGGCACGGGGATCTGCGGGCCATGGCGCACGAGGCGCTCGCCGTACCGGAGTCTCCGGACCTCGACCTCGACATGGTCCAGCATCTGGTGAGCGCGGCGGCGGGCGAGAACGCCCTCCCGGCTCCGCGGGGCCGGCGCGGCCTGCGCGACCGCCTCTCCCGCCTGGCCGACCAACTGACGTCCCCACCTCCGGCACGGTGGTGAGCCCGCCTGCCGGGGCTGCCGGCTGCGAGGTGGTGGCACCACCTGCTCCGGGCCGCCGCGAAGCGGCGGTTCAGGTGGGCGCGGGGCGCCCCGCCCGGCCCGGGGGGGCTCCGGCCCGCATCGCAAGCGCCCCCGGCCGGCCGGGAAATTCTGTTGCCCACGCCGCCCGCGGCGCTGAGCATGGCTGTTCGTGTCTCTCTCCTCCGTGTTGCCCGATCTTTCCCCCTGGCGTTCCACGCGTGACTTCCGGCTGCTCTGGGTCCAGGGGCTCGTCACCACCTTCGGCAGCTTCATGGCCCTGGTCGCGCTGCCGTTGCAGATCAAGGACCTCACCGACTCGCCGCTCGCCGTCGGGGCGATGGGCGCGGTCGAGCTGGTGCCGCTGATCGTCTTCGGGCTGTACGGCGGCGCGCTTGCCGACGCGGTCGACCGGCGCAAGGTGATCCTCCTGACCGAGGCGGGGCTCGGCCTCCTCGCGGCCGTGCTGCTCGCGAACGCGCTGCTCCCCGAGCCCCTGCTGTGGCCGCTGTACGTGGTCGCCGCGGGAGTCTCCGCGCTCGCCGGGCTGCAACGCCCCGCCCTGGACTCCCTGATGGCCCGCATCGTGCCGCACGACCAGCTCACCGCGGCAGCGGCGCTCAACTCCCTGCGCTGGAACGTCGGCGCGATCGCGGCCCCCTCGCTCGCGGGCCTGGTCGTCGCCTACGCCGGGCACGCGCCCGCGTACGCGATCACGGTGGTCTCCTTCGCCGCCTCCGTGGCCCTGTGCGGCCGCATCGCGCCCGCGCCTCCCGCGCACGACGCGGAGAAGCCGTCCCTGCGGGGTCTCGCGGAAGGCGCGCGGTACGCCTGGTCGCGGCCGGTACTGCTCGGCACGTACGCGATCGACATGGCGGCGATGTTCTTCGCCTTCCCGAACACGATCTTCCCGTTCCTCGCGGAAGATCTTGACGCCGAGTGGTCGCTCGGCCTGATGTACGCGGCCGGCGCGGTCGGCTCGCTGCTGCTCAGCCTGACCAGCGGGTGGACGTCACGCGTACGGCGGCACGGGCTGCTCGTGGTGTCCGGGGCGGCGGGATGGGGCCTGGCGATCACGGCCGCCGGATGGTTCGGGAACGTCTGGGTGGTCCTGGTGTGCCTGGCCCTGGCCGGGGCGGGCGACATGCTCAGCGGGCTCGGCCGCTCCACCATCTGGAACCAGACGATCCCCGACGAGTTGCGCGGCAGGCTCGCGGGCATAGAGGTGCTCAGCTACAGCGTCGGCCCGCAGCTGGGCCAGGTCCGCGCCGGGGCCGCCGCCGGCTGGACCGGCACCCGCACCGCGATCTGGTCCGGCGGCCTCGCCTGCGTGGCCTCGGTCGCGGCGCTGACCGCGCTGCTGCCGAAGCTGGTGTCGTACGACGCGAGCACGGACGAGGACGCGGCCCGCCGCCGGGAGGTCTCCGCCGCCCGGTAGCCGGCTGCATCCCGGCGGCGGATCAGGGGACCCCGGTGACGGATCAGGGACCCCGGTGGCGGATCAGGAGCTGCCGGGGTCCTTGTCGTGCCACTTCGGGTCGGTCTCCCACTCCAGGTTCCGCTCGGCGGCGGTCTCCATCGCGCGCTGGGCCTCCTCGCGCGACGCGTAGGGCCCGAAGCGGTCCTTGCCGGGACAGTCGGGGCCCTCCTCGACCGTCTTGTGCTCCAGGCAGTAGTACCACTCGCCCGGTTTGCCGGCGGTCCGCTTCTTGAACAGTGGCATGGTCTGCTCCTCTCTCTCCCGCCATGCTGCCCCACGACCGCTGGTTAGACTCGCTGGCATGTCTGGCCAGTCACTGCTCGTCCCAGGGGAGCTCTCCCCCATCCGCCCCGTCCCGGGAAACATCAGGCGCCCGGAGTACGTGGGGAAACCCGCGCCCACCCCGTACACGGGGCCGGAGGTGCAGACCCCCGAGACCATCGAGCTGATGCGCACCGCGGGCCGTATCGCCGCGCGCGCGATGGCCGAGGCCGCCAAGCACATCGCACCCGGCGTGACCACCGATGAGCTGGACCGCGTCGCCCACGAGTACATGTGCGACCACGGCGCCTACCCCTCCACGCTCGGCTACCGCGGCTTCAAGAAGTCGCTGTGCACCTCCGTCAACGAGGTCATCTGCCACGGCATCCCGGACTCCACCGTCCTGAACGACGGCGACATCATCAACCTCGACGTGACCGCGTACATCGGCGGCGTGCACGGCGACAACAACGCCACGTACCTGGTCGGGGACGTCGACGAGGAGTCCGTGCTCCTGGTCGAGCGGACCCGCGAGTCGCTCGACCGCGCCATCAAGGCGGTCAAGCCCGGCCGCCAGATCAACATCATCGGCCGCGTCATCGAGTCGTACGCCAAGCGCTTCGGCTACGGCGTCGTCCGCGACTTCACCGGCCACGGCATCAACACGTCGTTCCACTCCGGCCTGATCGTCCCGCACTACGACAGCCCGCACGCGACGACGGTGATCAAGCCCGGCATGACGTTCACCATCGAGCCGATGCTGACCCTCGGCACCCACGACTACGACATGTGGGACGACGGCTGGACGGTCGTGACGAAGGACCGCAAGCGCACCGCGCAGTTCGAGCACACACTCGTGGTGACGGACAGCGGAACAGAGATTCTCACGCTTCCCTGACCTCTGAGCGGGTAGCGTTTTTACCGACAGGACGTCGGGAACCAGTTGACTTAGGTAAGCCTAACTTAGATGATCGGTAGCGGTCGTACTGGTTCCCGCCATCCGTCGGGATTCCGCGTTCCCTCGCTTTCCCGCGCTTTCTTCGGCTTCGGAGGTCCCTCATGGATCCGTTCTCCACGGTCATCCGCACCGCGTCGCACGAGCAGCACACGGAGGCGGAGACCTCGACGTTCATGAGCGACCTGCTCGGCGGCAGGCTGGGCGTCGACGCGTACGCGCGCTACACGGAACAGCTGTGGTTCGTGTACCGCGCCCTGGAGGAGGGCGCCGACGCCCTGCGCGATGATCCGGTCGCCGGGCCGTTCATCCGGCCCGAGCTGCTGCGCGTCGCGGAACTGGAGCGGGACCTGGCCCATCTGCGGGGCGCCGGGTGGAAGTCCTGGGCCGCCCCCCTGCCCGCCACCGCGGCGTACGCGGCGCGGGTCGCGGAGTGCGCGCAGGAGTGGCCCGGCGGTTATGTCGCCCACCACTACACCCGCTACCTGGGCGATCTCTCCGGTGGCCAGATCATCCGCGGCAAGGCGGAGCAGACGTGGGGCTTCGCCCGCAAGGGCGACGGCGTCCGCTTCTACGTCTTCGAGGGGATCTCGAACCCGGCCGCGTTCAAGCGGGGCTACCGGGAGTGGCTCGACGGGCTCGGGGAGGTTGTTCCCGATGAGCTTGAGCGGCAGCGGATCGTGGACGAATGCAAGCGCGCTTTCGCTTTGAATACGCAGGTGTTCCGTGAGCTGGGGGACGAGTTCCCCCTCTCGGCGTAGGCGGACCCTGCGGGGCTTTCCCCACTGCGCCTATTAGCGCGCTCCGCGCGCGGGCACCCCTTCCCGAAACCATGGGGCTCCGCCCCCTGGACCCCCGAAAAGATGTCCTCAAACGCCGGACG